>CAZRFC010000067.1:0-1392 GCA_964598975.1 uncultured Mycobacterium sp.
CTGGCCGAAGCGTGGGTGGCCGCGGCGCGTGGCCGCAGCAGCGAGGCGGTCGAACTAGCCGGGCAGGCAGCGGAATTCGCTCGCAGCCACGGCCAGCACGCCCGGGAGGTGCTCTGCCTGCAGACCGCCATTCAATTCGGCGGCGGTGTCGACACCGATCGGCTGAACGAACTGGCCGGCATGGTCGACGCCCCGCGCGCCGGGTTGGTGGCCCGCTGGGCTGCCGCTCTGACGGTCAAAGACGGACAGGTGCTGCTGGATGTGTCACGGGATCTCGAGCGGATGGGCGACCGTATCGCCGCCGCGGACGCGGCGGCTCAGGCGGCGCTGGTGTTCGCAAGCCGGAATCTGCGGGGCGGTAGGCTCACGGCCAGCGCGCGGGCCTCGCAGCTGATCGCAGACTGCGGTGCGAGCACACCGGCAACCGGTCAGGTCGCCGAGCCGTTACCGTTGACCGGCAGGGAGCGTGAAATCGCGGCGATGGTCCGAGATGGACTGTCCAACAAACAGATTGCCGAATCCCTGACCATGTCGGTGCGCACTGTGGAGGGACACATTTACCGGGCGTGCGCCAAACTGGGTTTGGCCAACCGGGCTGATCTGGCTGCTGTCGTGGGGAGGGGACGTCAGGCACAGGCGTGACGTCCACGGCCGGCCCGGCACGACCCTCAGCCGACGATTCACGCCGTCAGCCGGGCGGGCAGCGAGGTCAAATGCCAGCCGCCGCAGTGCTCGCATTGGTATTCGCGGCACACCGTCCAGCCGGACTCAGCGCCGTCCAACTGGGCTTTGGCCCGGTGATGCCGCGCCGCCTCGAGAGTGAGCTTGGCGTCCTTGCGTTCCCCCAGACGCTGCTTGCCCGTCTCCGGGCATCTCGGCCAGTTGCGCCGTGCACGCCGACGCCGCCCCTCAGTCCGATACATGGCTGTCCCCCTTCCCCCAAACCCTGAACCCGTTCTACACGGCGGGTATGACAGAAAGTGAGGATGGGACGCCTGGGTCGCCGCGTACCGACGACGCCAGGTGCGTCAGCGCCGGGGCCGGTTGACCACCGCGAGTGCTACGCCGACCCCGGCGATGAGCGGCCCGAGAATCGACCAGGTTGTCGTGTTGCTCATCGGGCTGCCCTGCACCGCGCCCAAGCCTTGCAGGGTGAACAGCCCACCGCACAAGGCGATCACGATGCCCAGACCGAGTAAAGCCTGCCTCATCGCCGGCAGCTACGTTCCCGCTAGGCGAGGCTGGGGACGAGGCACATGTTGGCCTGGGGTGCCGCCGGGCCGCATCCGGTCAGCGCGGCCAGAACACCCTCGAGCCACACCGTGACCTGCACGACGCCGATCACCGCGGCCAGAACCGAGAACAGCAGGCGCGGGACGGTAGGCCACGTTT
>CAZRFC010000067.1:1402-3816 GCA_964598975.1 uncultured Mycobacterium sp.
CGCGGCCAGACCGATGTCGGCGGCGATCGGAAGGCCGACGGCACTGATCAGTCCCTGGATCAGATTGAGTTCGCCGGTGAAGACCTTCTTGATGCTGTCGGCGGCAAGCTGAAAGTTGTAGCCGAGCAGCGAGGTCGTCGCCGCGTTGGCGAAGTCGGCGGTCGCCAACAGCGTGGCGTACAGCGCCGAACCCGCCATATTGATCCTCGCCGGGAATTCGGTGATCCACGCTTTCGCGATGTTGAGGATTTGGTTGAGCACTGGCGGGTTCATCCCGCCACCGCCACCGTTTCCGCTGCCGTTCCTGAGTTCGGCGAAGAAGTCGGTGAAGCCCTGCTGGACGCCCGCGACGAGTTTCGTGATCACCTCGAGGGGCTTGACTTGCGGGAAGATCCCGAATGGCGCCGGCACGTTCGCGTAGGGCTGGGGAGGTGCCGAGGTGAATCCGTGGGCCCGATCGCCATAACCCAAATCAACGATGACCTTCAGGGCCGGTTCGATCAGGGCGGCCAGCGGCTTACCGATGAACGGGATCGCCCGCACCGGTGCGAGCAGGGGCAGGTTCGGGGTCTTGATGAGGTAGTACTTCTGGGTTTCCGACGTCGTCGGCAACGCGATGCAGGAACTCGACTCCTCCTTACAGGCCTCGCCGGGACCCAAGGCGCCCATGATCGGGTCGAAGGCGTCGGGCGTACCGATCTGACCGTAGGTGTTACGGAAATACGCCTCGTTCGCGTAGTTGACGTGAACCAGAAGGATGCCCATCGCCGCATTGAGCGAGGACAGGAAGTTCCCCGGATACCGCGGCGAGTCCGCGAAACCGTCGTACATCAAGGTGTAGTTCGTTGTTGGGAAGGAGTCCTCCGGTGTCGAGCCGAAGAACAACTCGCCCATGCTGGGCAGGTTCAGCCCCGGGTAGCGGGCGAACCAGCCGCCGTCGGGGGACATCTCCTGGCCGACGGTGACGAACGTCAAATCGTCGCGGTCGAGGCCGGGGAGCAGCCCGAGCTGGTCGTCGAGGTCACGCTGCAGCAGTGACGTGATCACGGCGCTCTGGGAGTATCCGAACAGCGTGACCGGAAGGGATCCCGTCTGCGGTCCGGGCTGCAGGTAGTTGATGGTGTTTTCCAGAATGGTCTGGCCCTGCACGGCTGAAATGGTCAGCGGCAAATTCTTGATGCCGGTGACGGGGTAGGCGCCCTCGGGGGTGAACACCAACTGTGTGGTGGTGTCCGCCTGAACACTGTTGGGCAGCACGTAGTACTTCATCACCGTGTCGGCGTAATCGGAGCTCGGAATCGGTACCCCGCTGGGACCCATCACGTAGGTGCACGAGCTGCTCTGCTGCGTGCACAGGGCCTGGGTGTAGGTCGGATCCACTACCGCGGCCGGGAGTGCCGAACGACGCGCGAATGCCGCCACCGCCCACTCCAGCGGAGTGCTGATGGGGGTATCGGGGCTGGTGTCGGCGGACGAATCGAGAGCGTCGGTGCCGGCGGTCGCGAAGGCGGAAACCTGGGCCGAGACCGGGGCGACCTCCGGCACCGCCACCGGCGCCAGATCGACGACCGGAGCGGCCGTGGGAGCCGCAGCCGGGGCGACCGGCGCTGCCACCGGTTCGGCGGCGACGCCGGTCGGGGCCTGGACCGCCACCTCCGGGACATCGGCGGGGGCAACCTCGACTGATTCGACCGCGCTCGGCGCGGGCGCCGCGGCGGCGGACTTGCCGACCGGCGAAGTCGCATTGGAATTTCGCTGGGCGGTCACGGTGCTCGCGGCCGCGCCGGGTGCGCTTCGGGCGGTACGGGCCGACCGCGACGAGGGGGACCGCTGTGTGTCGTTATCGGCGGCCCGGGCCTGCGAAGTCCGGCCCGTCGCGCCCGAGTTCGATTCCGACCCGCTGTCCGCCCAGGCGACCCCGCCGGAGAACCAGACTGCACCCACCCCCAGTGCCACCGCGAGTCCACCCACACGGCCGATCAGCCGGGAGGCGCGGACGTCGCTTGACGGCAATTCACATTTGCTCATCAGCGAAGGTTAAGGGTAGGTGGGGCGCCAGATGGGCGGAACCGCGCAGAAATCCTCCCCCAAGTCGAAGTCGGAAGGCCGGTCGGAGAGTTAACCTTTCGCCAGTTCCCACCGGACACGACAGAGGACCGCCCCATGGCCACTCCCGCTCTGAACGCACGTCGGCCTCGAGTGGTCGTCATCGGCTCCGGATTCGGTGGCCTGACCGCGGCGAAATCCCTCAGACGGGCCGACGTCGACGTCACCCTGGTGGCCAAGACGACCAGCCACCTGTTCCAGCCGCTGCTCTACCAGTTGGCCACCGGAATCCTCTCGGCCGGCGACATCGCTCCCACCACTCGGCTGATCCTCAAGCGCAACAAGAACTGCCAGGTTCTGCTCGGCGA
>CAZRFC010000067.1:3826-14532 GCA_964598975.1 uncultured Mycobacterium sp.
TCACCTCGCGGCTGGGCACCATGGAGACGGTGCTGCCGTTCGACTATCTGGTGGTCGCGGCGGGTGCACAGCAGAACTACTTCGGCAACGACCATTTCGCCACCTTCGCGCCGGGAATGAAGACCATCGACGACGCCCTGGAACTCCGCGGCCGCATCCTCGGTGCCTTCGAGGCGGCCGAGGTCACCACCGACCCGGAGGAGCGCACCCGCCGGTTGACCTTCGTCGTCGTCGGCGGCGGCCCGACCGGCGTCGAGTTGGCCGGTCAGATCGTCGAACTCGCCCAGCGCACCCTGCCCGGGGCGTTTCGCACCATCGACCCGGCCGAATGCCGGGTGCTGCTGTTCGACGGATCGCCGTACGTGCTGTCGCCGATGGGGGAGAACCTCGGCCGCAAGGCCCAACGGCGGCTGGAGAAGATGGGCGTCGAGGTGCACGGCAACTCGGTGGTCACCGACGTCGACTACATGGGCGTTCGCGTCAAGGACAAGGAGACCGGCGAGGAACGCCGGGTGGAGTGCGCCTGCAAGGTGTGGGCGGCCGGGGTGCAGGCCAGCCCGCTGGGCGAGATGATCGCCCGGCAGTGCGAGGGCACCGAGGTGGACCGGTCCGGCCGGGTGGTCGTCGAACCCGACCTCACCGTGAAGGGCCACCCGAACGTCTTCATCGTCGGCGACATGATGGCCGTGCCGAACGTGCCCGGTGTCGCACAGGGCGCCATTCAGGGCGCGCAGTACGTCACCAAGATCATCAAGCGCGCCGTCAAGGGCGCCGACGATCCCGCGACCCGGCAGCCGTTCAGCTACTGGGACAAGGGCAGCATGGCGACGATCTCTCGCCACCACGCCGTGGCCAAGATCGGCAAGCTGGAGTTCGGCGGCTACATCGCCTGGCTCGCATGGCTTTTCCTGCACCTGCTGTACCTCGTCGGTTTCAAGAACCGGCTCTCCACGCTGTTCAGCTGGATCCTGACGTTCACCTCGCACAGCCGCAGCCAGCTCACCACCACCAGCCAGTGGGTGTACGCCCGGCTGGCGATGACCATCGTGGAGAAGCAGTTGCACTCCCCGGTGGCGAGCTCCGAGCAGCTCGCCGACGAACTGGAGCAGGCGCTGGCGCCCGAAACGCTGGTCACCCCTCCCTCGGTGAAACCGCCTGCTTAGCCATCATGGCTTCATGCCCCGCGCGATCGTCGATGCCTTCCGAAAGCCCGTTCCGGCGCCGATAGCCCAACCCGACCACTACGACGCCGACGATGTCGCGGTGATGTTGCGCCAGATCGGCGCCGCGCTGGTCGAGACTTCCCAACCCATCCAGGTGGTCGAGCAGCGGCTGCGCGACATCGCCGCCCGCTACACCACCCAGCCCGTCGAGGTGGCGGTGCTGCCCACCATGCTGTTCATTCAGATCGGCAACACCGTCCACCAGATGGACAGCTCGGTGCAGCCGTCCGGTCTGTTCGAGACGGCGGCCCGCATCGACGAGATCGCCGAACTGGCGCAGGCCGGAGCCATCAGCCCGACCGACGCGATCGAGGCGGTGCGCGCCGCCCGCGCCGCACCGCCGCGGTTCGGCGGCGTGCTCACCACGCTCGGCTACGCACTGACCACGGTCGGGTTCGGCATGGTGATCCAGCCGTCCTGGCGCGGCCTGCTGGCGCACCTGTTCCTCGGCCTCGTGGTCGGCCTGATCGTCGCGCTGGCCCGACCGTTCCCCGCCATCGGGCCGATCCTGCCCACCCTCTCGGCGATCGTGGTGACGCTGCTGGCCATCTGGTTTCTGGCCGACGTCGCCCGCGACGGGCTGCTGCGGGTGATCAGCCCGGCGCTGATCGCCACCCTGCCCGGCATGGCGCTGGTGATCGGGTCCATCGAATTGGCAAGCGGCAAAATCATTTCCGGCGCCAGCCGGCTGCTCTACGGCATCGCCCAACTCGGCCTGTTGGTGTATGGGGTGTTCATCGGGGTGCGCATCGCCGGCCAGGTGGCACCCCAGCCCCCGTCGACCCCGATGGGCTCGTGGTCGCAGTATGCGGCGGTGGTGGTGATCGCGGTCGGGCTCTATCTCTACCTGTCGGCGCCGCGCGGATCGCTGGTCTGGCTGATGCTGGTGATCGGGGTGTCGATGTTGGCGCAGAACCTGGCCGGGCTGGTGTTGAACACCGGGCATTCCGGGTTCGTCGGCGCCATGGTGGCGATTCCGTTCGCGGTGCTGTGCGCCCGGATCAGGAACGCCCCGCCCACCAGTGTCCTGACCCTGGCGGCGTTCTGGTCCCTGGTGCCCGGCCAGTTGACGTTCATGTCGGTAAGCCGCGAGGTCGCCGGTGACTATCAGGATGTCGCGAACACGGCGAGCGTCAGCGTTGCGGCCGCGGCCATCACCTCGATCGCGCTGGGCACCCTGGTCGGCTGGAGCCTGCTGCGGACGGTGACCGCCCGGCGTCGCTAGCCGGTCCGGTTGGGCACCACCATCACCGGCCGGTGGCTGTGGTGCAGGGTGTTCATCGCAGCGCTGCCCAGGACGATCTCGCGGGCCGCCGAGCGGCCCCGCGAACCGACGACGATCGCCGCGGCGTCGTTGTCGTCGGCGGCGGAGATCAGCGCGTTGGCCACCACCCGGTGCGCCCGGCCCCGCCCGCGCGGCACCCGCACGTGGGTGACCGGCGCTGCGGGGGTCTCGGACAACTTGGGTTCGGGCACGTCGTGGTCTTCGTCGACGGACACCACCACCAGGCTCCGGTGCGGGAACAGCTGCTCAACTCTGGCGATCGCGGCCCGGGCGCCCTCCGACCCGTCCCAGCCCACCACGACCGGTCCGGTGTCCAGTGCGGCGTACTCGGCCGACAGCAGGGGGTTGGGGATCACCAGGACGGGTCGTGAGCCGTAATGCACGGTCATGTCGGACACGCTGCCGAGCATGGCCTCGGTGCCACCGAGTCCGCGTGCGCCGACGACGACCAGATTCGCGTCGACGCTCTCCGCCGCCTGCGCGAGACCGAGTCCCTCCCCGCCGAAACAGCGTTGCACCAGCGGCTCGGCCTGCCAGCCGCCGGCCCGGGCCAGGGTCACCCCCATCCCCGTGATCCGCTCGGCCTCGTACCTGCCTTCCTGCTCGACCAGGTCTATCAGGCCGTCGAGATTGCCGGCCCGCTCCCAGAGCCGCCGGCGCATGCGCTCACTGGCAAACGGCGGACCCCACAGGTAGGTGATCCAGGCGTGTGCCCCCGGCACCAGCCGCGTGCCGGCCGCGATCGCGTCACCGGCGGCCGGCGAACCGTCATACCCAACAACCACCCGCTGCGTCATCGACCACTCCCTCCGCGTCCACCGTACCCCGCGAAGTTTCGTCATCGGCATTGCGAAGTATGAATTCTCGGACATGAAAGGTCTTTCGGCCCTAAGTGGTAGGGGCGGAATGAAATTGTCGGCGTCGGGCAATTTGGGCAGAGTGGGGACATGGGTCCGACACTGACAGTCGCAATCGTTGTCGGGTGGCTGCTGATCGGCCTGTTCTCCGGGTTGTGGATGGCAAGGCGCGGTTACGACCCGCTGTGGGTGCTGCTGGCCATCCCGCTCGGCCTCCTGTCTCTGCCGATCGTGATCGAGCGGGTGCGTCGGCGACCGGCCCTGGCTGACGTCGGTGCTGCCGGGCCACCGCCGGATCGGGTCAGCGGATCAACCGGACCGCGGGTGTTGGTCGGCAATCTTGTGGAGAACTCCTCGGTCCCGGTGCTGGTGATCGGACCCACAGCCAACGGTTGGCGCTGACGACGTGGCGCACCTCGCCGCGGCGCCGATCAACTCCCACCACATGCTGCCCGCCCACGAGGTGGTGCTGTTGCTGGAGACCGACCCCTACCGGGGACTGACCGGTGCGCAGGTGGCGGAGCGCCTTGCCCGGTTCGGGCCCAATGTGCTTCCTGCCCAACGGGGTTCGAGCCTGTTGGTGCGGATCCTGCGCCAGTTCCATCATCCGCTGATCTACGTGCTGCTGGTGGCCGCCGCTGTGACCGCCGCACTTCGGGAATACGTGGACTCTGCCGTCATCCTCGGCGTCGTGGTCATCAACGCCGTGGTCGGATTCATCCAGGAATCCAAAGCCGAGGCGGCGCTGCAGAGCCTGCGTGCCATGGTTCACACCGACGCAACCGTGATCCGCGACGGCCACGAAGACCGGATCGGCTCCGATGAACTGGTGCCCGGGGATCTGATCCTGGTGCAGGCCGGCGATAAGGTGCCGGCCGACGTCCGGGTGCTGCGCCAGGCGGAACTGCGGATCGACGAGTCCGCGCTGACCGGGGAATCGCTTCCGGTCGGCAAGAACGAGGTGGTTCTGCCCGAGGCGACTCCGGTCGCCGATCGGCTCAACATGGCCTACTCGGGCACCCTGGTCACAGCCGGCACCGGTGCGGGGGTGGTGGTGAGCACCGGCGCTGAAACCGAGATCGGCCAGATCCACCGTCTCGTCGGGGCGGCTGAAGTCCTGGCCACGCCGCTGACCGCGAAGCTGGCCAAGTTCAGCAAGATCCTGACGGTGGCGATTCTGGCGCTGGCTGCCGTCACCTTCGCCGTCGGACTGCTGCGCCGCCAGGACGCGGTGGACACCTTCACCGCCGCCGTCGCGCTGGCCGTCGGTGCGATACCGGAAGGCCTGCCCGCCGCGGTGACCATCACCCTGGCCATCGGGGTGGCCCGAATGGCCAAGCGGCGGGCCGTCGTTCGCCGACTGCCGGCGGTGGAGACCCTGGGCAGCACCACGGTCATCTGCGCCGACAAGACCGGCACCCTGACCCAGAACGAGATGACGGTACGCGCTGTGTGGACTCCGGATTCGGCGATCCGGGTCACCGGAAACGGATACACCCCGGACGGCGCACTGCTCGGCGACGGTGACACACCGGCCTCGGTTGCCGACGACGCCGCGCTGCGCTGGACCCTGCTCGTCGGTGCCGCCTGCAACGACGCGGCGCTGACCCACAGCGACGGGAACTGGACGATCACCGGAGACCCGACCGAAGCAGCCATGCTGGTGGTGGCGGCCAAAGCGGGAGTGAAGGCCGAACCGGAATGCCCCCGCACGGCGACCGTGCCGTTCAGTTCCGAACGGCAGTTCATGGCGACACTGCACCAACACCGCGGCGGTGACCACGTGCTGCTCGTCAAGGGCTCGGTGGAACGGCTGCTCGAGTTGTGCGACACCCAGATGGGTGCCGACGGCACCGACCGCCCGCTGGACGGTTCCGCCGTCCTGGCCGCCGCCGAGCGCCTGGCCGACGAAGGCCTACGGGTGCTGGCGATGGGGGTGTGTATCGGCTTCGACCCGGCGAAGTTCGGCGAGTTCGGCGAGGACACCGTGCGCGGTTGCCTGACCCTGGCCGGGCTGCAGGCGATGCTCGATCCGCCCCGCGAAGCGGCGAAGAAGGCGGTCGACGCGTGTCACTCGGCCGGTATCGCGGTCAAGATGATCACCGGCGACCACGCCGGCACCGCCCGCGCGATCGCCGCCGGCGTCGGTGTCCTCGGCTCGGATTCGCCGGCCGTGGGAGCCGTCCTCACCGGCTCGGAGTTATCCGCCCTGAGCGCCGAGGAACTCCCCGAGGCCGCCGAGCGCGCCTACGTCTTTGCCAGGGTCACACCGGAGCAGAAACTGCGGTTGGTGGAGGCGCTGCAGGCCCGCGGGCACGTCGTGGCGATGACCGGTGACGGAGTCAACGACGCTCCGGCGTTGCGGCAGGCCAGCATCGGCGTGGCCATGGGCCGCTCCGGAACCGAGGTGGCCAAGGACGCTGCCGACATGGTGCTCACCGACGACGACTTCGCCACCATCGAGGCGGCCGTGGAGGAGGGCCGCGGCGTCTTCGACAACCTCACCAAGTTCATCACCTGGACGCTGCCCACCAACGTCGCCGAGGGCCTGGTGATTCTGGTGGCGATCGCCCTGGGCAGTGCGCTGCCGATCCTGCCCACCCAGATCCTCTGGATCAACATGACCACGGCGGTGGCGCTCGGCCTGATGCTGGCGTTCGAGCCCAAGGAGCCGGGCATCATGTCCCGCCCCCCGCGCGATCCGGCCCAGCCCCTGCTGACCCGCACGCTGGTGTACCGGATCCTGCTGGTGTCCGGGCTGATGGTGCTGGCGTCCTGGTATCTGTTCGAATGGGAGCTTGCCAACGGTGCCTCGCTACCCGAGGCCCGGACCGCCGCGCTGAACCTGTTCGTGGTCGTCGAGGCTTTCTACCTGTTCAGTTGCCGATCCCTGACCCACTCGGCCTGGCATGTCGGATTCTTCAGCAACCGGTGGCTGATCTTCGGCGTCGCCGTGCAGGCGGTGGCCCAGATCGCGATCACCTACCTGCCCGCGATGAACCACGTCTTCGGGACCGCTCCCATCGGCGGTGCGGCCTGGCTGCGGATCGTCGCCATCGCCGCGGCGATCAGCGTCGTGGTGGGTGCGGAGAAGTGGCTGCGGGCCCGCTCGCCCAGTGCCTCGGCCCGCACCTCGCTCAGCCGCTGAACGGGTCCCCGATGATGACGTCCTCGCCGATCACCTCGCGGAAGCCGTGCCGCAGGCTCTCCAGCAGGCACTCCCGGTCGGTGACGGCGGCGTCGTCGGAGCTGACGCCGACGCTGGCGGTGCCGGTGTAGGTCAGCATGGTGACGTTGATCGCCGCACCGACCGTGCCGACCAGCGGGTACATCCGCTCGACCTTCGCCCCCGACAGCCACACCGGAATCGGGATGCCCGGCACGTTGGACGCGGTCAGGTCCGAGGTCTGCGCTGCCGCCGACACCAACTCAGGCGGCAGGAAACGGCTCAGCTCGGCCAGATAGTCGGCCAGCTTCAGCGCCGGCTCGGCGCGCCACGCGCGGACCGTGTTGGCTGCGACCTCCAGCACGTCGTCGATGGCGTTGCTCACCGGGATCTCGAAGCGGGCGATGGTCACCGCGTTGCTCTCTTCGGCGGAGGTGCGCAGCGAGATCGGCATGTTCATCCGAAGCTCGTCGACCGGATGGCCCATCTTCACGTGGTAGTCGTGCATACCGACGCTGATCGCAGCCAGGAACAGGTCGTTGACCGTCCGGTCGCGCTTCTTGGCGGCGGCCTTGAACTGTTCGAAGTCCATGTCGATGGTGTCGAAGTGATAGTTGATACTGCGGCCCTTGAGAATCGGCGACAGTGGTTCGACGTTGACCTTGGTGAACCGGACCAGCGACCCGGCCGTATCGCGGAACTTGTTGAACAGCGTCCGCGGGTGGCGCAGTGCGGTGGCAGCCAGTGGACCGAAGCCCCGGATTGCGTCCTCGGCGGTCCTGGCCACCCAACCGACGTTGTTGCGGATCACCGCCTGCATGAAGCCCTTGGTGTCCAGCAGCACCGGGTCCGGCGCCTCGGGCATCGGCCCGAGGTCGGCGCCCTCCGGGGTGAAGTCCAGTAGCGCCATCCCCAGTTGCACCGCGCCCTGACCGTCGGCGATCGCGTGATGCAGTTTCTGGACCACCACCGCCTTGCCGCCGGGCAGACCCTCCAGCAGGGTCACCCGCCACAGCGGCCGGTCCTTGTCGAAGTCGGCCATGCTCTGGCGGCGCGCCTCCTCGAGCACGTCCTGCCACGTGGAGCCCTCGGGCATCCGGAAGCGGCGCATATGGAAGGTGAGGTCGAAGTTGGGGTCGACGACCACCCGCGGGGTCTCCAGGCCGGTCGGGCCCTCCACCACCTTGGACCGCAGCACCGGAGCCAACCGGGACGCGCGCTCGTAGCGGTCCAGCAGCTTGTCCCAGTCCGGGCTGCCCTCCAGCACCAGCACACCCAGGATGGTCGAACGCATCACCGGATCGTCGCTGGCCATCCGCCAGGTGGCGAAGTCCCAGCCGCCCAGCCGGCGGGCCTCCTTGATGGTTTCGCCGCCGCGCAGGGTCTTGGGCGTGGGCTTTGCCGGCGCCTTCTTGGCGGGAGCTTTCTTCGCGGGGGTTTTGGCAACAGCTTTGGCGGTCGTCTTCTTCGCCGCCGGCGCCTTCTTGGCAGGGGCCTTCTTCACGGCGGCCTTCCGTGCGGGAGCCTTCTTCGCCGCCGTTGGCTTGTCCTGCGGGCTTTCCGCCACCTGTCCTCCTGCTTCGCCTACGCTCGCCCGCCGTTGGGCGCTCACGGGCATCCTGCCATTTAAAGACGCTCTTAGAGGGCGACATTCGCGAGTCGGCAATATAAGGAATAGGTCGGCTTCAGCCCGGCCGACAGGTAATCATGGGCAGTGATGACCTGTTGCATAGTCGGCCTGCTGATCATGATGGCCGTCGGCCGGATCCGGCGGGCAATCGGCCGCGCCCCGAGCGACTCCGACGTGGCGACGCTGTTCGCGCCCGTCGCGCAGCGTCCGGCGCCGGGTGCCGAACGTCTCGCCCCAGCCCCAGCAATCTCCGACCTCATCGACGGTGACGGCAAGCCCGCTTCGGCTTCGGTGTTCCAGTACGCCGCCGTGGGCATCGCGCTCAGCCTGATCATGGCCCCGGCATTGGTGTGGATCGGCGCGGCGGCCAACACCGCCGCGGTGCACACCTGGTTACTGCGAAGCGTGCTCTACCTGGTGGTCATCGTGGCCGCGGTCCTGCTCGGCCGCACCGCAGCGGTACTGCGGGCGCCGCGGGGTGCGGCGTCGCTGCTCATCGTGGTCGGCGTCATCGTGTTCGAACTGGGCCTGGCCGACATGCACCTGTTCCAACTCTTCGACATCGAGGCCGGGCTGACGGGCGACATGGTGTTCCACAACGTCGGCCCCGCACTGGCGATCGCCGGCGGACTGATGCTGCTCTACGGGGCGGCGGGACGCAGCAGAACCTCCCGGCGGCCGTCGAGGTCCACGGTCACCAGTGCCCGGCCCTCGTCATCGGCGGTGACCGTCTCGTCCACCCCGCCGGTCACCACGTAGTCGTGTCGCGGCGTCAGCCGCTCGATCCCGAGAACCGTTCGCTCACCGTGGGTTCCGGGCCGCAGCACCAGATCCAGGGCTCGGCCGTCGGTGACCGCGCGGGCCACCAGCACGTCGGGGTAGGCGGCCTGGGCCAACACCGGACCCGCCCTCCACGCCTCCGGGACCTGCCCGGCCAGCAGGCGCGCCATGGAATTCTCCCTGGTGAAGCGGGCCAGCACGTGGCCGGCGTTGCCCCAGCTGGAGATGCCGGTGTAGGCCCGCGCGCCGTCCTTGCGTACGGTCTTGTACCGCTTGTCCAGTGAGCGCTCCAAGGCGTCGGCCATCTCGTCGTCGCCGTGTTCCTTCGCCGAGGCCATCACCGACACCCGGCTCATCCCGGTGCCGCGGCTGTAGTTGCCCGGGTCGATCACCTCCCAGCTGGTGGCGTCGATCTTGACGTCGTCGTCGGCGATGCGAATCAGGTTCTCCCGCAGGTTCTCCCACGTCTTCGTCGCCTGGTCGGGCATCGCGAAATTCAGCCAGAAGGACATCACCCCGTCATTGCCCACTGAAGGGCCCATCACGAACTTCAACGGGCCCCGGCAGGCCATGAAGCGGTTGTCGGGCCGCAGATACTTGTGCGTGCGGTAGGCCTGCGCCATCTGCTCGGTACGGTCGGCGCCGTAGTCGGTGCCGTGCAAACGGTCGTGCATCAGCAACGTCGACAGCGAGAAGGCATTGCACATCGGGTAGATCAGCCGCGGTTCGCACGGGTACAGCGGGCCCTGGCTGCTGATGTCCATGTTGTGCACGATCGCCTCGCACAGCGAGGAGAACTCGTAGACGTATTCGGTGTCGCTGCTCCACCGCAGGCTCAGGGCGCCGGGCTCGGAGAAGCGGCCGTCGTTGAGGGTCTCGAACAAACCCACCATCACCCCGAAGAAACCGGTGTACATCACGTTGGCGAACTTCATCGGGTCCGGATCCCAGCGCTGGTAGCCGACCAGCATTTCGTGCGCCCAATAGCCCCACACCCGCTTGTTGCGCATCTTCTCGATGATGTTGGCCTGCGCCTCGGTCAGATAGCCGGTGAACGCCGGCGTGTAGTTGTACTGCGCCATCGCCAGCGCGTAGCAGGTGTAGTTCAGCTGGTAGCGCAGCGCGGAGAGCAGGTACTGCTCGATGTGGGAGAACCCGTCGAACTTCTCCAGCGGCTGCAGCGACAGATCGAGCAGATACCGTTCGAGTTCCAGGTCGTCGGGCGTCAGTTCGCCCACCGTGTGCGCGCCGGTTTCCAGAAAGTGTTCCGCAGTTGACAACGGCCAACAGTAGCCAGCGAAACGTCGGTATTAAGCCGAATTGAACAGCTGGAAGACGATCGTCCCCAAACACAGCGTCACCCCGAGGTAGGGGATCGCCCGCGGAACAACGATGTAACCGCCGTGTGGCTCGCCGCGGCGTTTGATGACGATCAGCGACGCGTTCACCAGGGTGAAGATTGTCAGCACCAGCAGGCTGGTGAGTTGAGCCAGCGACACCAGGGGCAGCGCCACGGTCGCGACGATCATCGCCGCCACCACAACCACTGTCGCCGTGACCGGAGTCTGGAACCTGCTGTGCACGGCGGCGAAGCGCCGGTGGATCCAGCCCTCGTCGGCCAGTCCGTAGAGGATTCGCGACGCCATGATGATCTGCACGATCACCCCGTTCATCGCGGCGGTCATCCCGATCAGGCTCAACACCGCGATGTGGCCGGCGCCGCTTCGCTCGACGTGAACGTCGCACAGGTCGCGGCCGATGCCGG
>CAZRFC010000068.1:0-14492 GCA_964598975.1 uncultured Mycobacterium sp.
GTGATCTCGGCGTCGTCCTTGACCATGCGCAGTGCAGCCAGCACACCGGTGGCCAGCACCGGCACCGCGTCCAGTCGTTCGGCCAGCGGTAACAGATGCAGCGCCGGCATCGAATCGGTGACCGCAACCCGTCCGCCGCCCGCCAGCAACGGGGCGACCAGGTCGTAGGGGCTCTCGCCGTCGACCCAGTCCCGCACCGCCAGGCCGAGATCGGCGGCGGCGGAATCCCGCAGCGACGCCAGTTCCAGTCGAGGAACGATCATCGTCGGCGGCCCGGCCGCCGGGATCACCAGCGCCGTCAGTCGCTCGAACGTGTGCACCCGCGAACCGGTCAGATAACGCAGGTCGTACCCGGGAGTGACGATCAAACCCGCCAGGCCCGCGTCCGCCGCCGCGGCCGCCGCGGCGGCCAGCCGACGCGCATACACATCGCTACCGAAACGTCGCTCACCCACGAGGACAAGGCTAGTCCGCGACGGGGGCTCCCAACCCGACCCGCGCCGCACCCGGCCGCGCGTAACGTTTACCTGCCAGGTCACAACGCGCCGACGAGAGAGGTGGGAGGCCATGAACAGGGGCGCCCAGCCGATCGGGATCAACCGCAGTCACTTCCCGCCGATCGAGGACTACGCATTTCTCTCCGACTGCGAGACAACAGCATTGGTGGCACCGAACGGCGCGGTGGAATGGCTGTGCCTGCCTCGGATGGACTCCCCCAGCGTGTTCGGCGCCATTCTCGATCGGGACGCCGGGCACTTCCGCATCAGTCCTGCCGGGGTCGACGTCCCCTCGGCGCGCCGCTACATCCCCGGGACGATGGTGCTCGAGACCAGTTGGTGGACGCCGGGCGGGTGGCTGGTCGTCACCGACGCGCTGCTGATCGGACCATGGCACCACGAAGACGAACGCTCCGAGACCCATCGCCGAGCCCCCACCGACTACGACGCATCGCACGTTCTGCTGCGGGAGATTCGCTGCGTCAACGGACAGGTCCAGGTGGAGATGGACTGCACGCCGGGGTTCGACTACGGCCGGTTGCAGGCGCGCTGGTCCTACGGCGAGAACGGCTATCACGACGCGATCGCCGAACCGCTCATCGGCCGCCGCGCCGGTGACCGGGTGGACGGCGGCCGCCGGACCGATGACCCACCGGCGGCCGAGAACCCGCTGCCCAGGCTGCGGTTGACGACGGATCTCAATGTGGGCTTCGAAGGCCCGACGGCCACCGCCCGGACGCTGCTCAAGGAGGGCGACCGCCGGTTCGTCGCCCTGTGGTGGAGCCAGCACGCCCCGCCGAGGACGCTCGAGGAGGCCGACAGCCGGATGCGGTGGACCTGCCACCACCGGCAGCACTGGCTCGATCGCGGCAAGTTCCCCGACCACCCGTGGCGGGGTCACCTGCAGCGCAGCGCCCTGACGCTCAAAGGCCTCAGCTTCGGTCCGACCGGCGCCATCATCGCCGCGGCCACCACCTCGCTCCCCGAGGCGCCGGGCGGGGAACGCAACTGGGACTACCGCTACACCTGGATCCGGGATACCGCCGGGACACTGTGGGCATTGAACTCGCTGGGATTCGACTGGGAGGCCAACGACTTCTTCCGGTTCATCGCCGACGTCGCCGGCGCCGCCGACAGCAACCTCCAGTTGATGTACGGGGTCGGCGGTGAACGGGCACTGCCCGAGTCGACGTTGGATCACCTCTCCGGGTACGAGGGCGCACGACCGGTCCGAATCGGAAACGGGGCCTACAGCCAGCGCCAGCATGACGTCTGGGGGGCGATCGTCCGGGCGATCGACCTGCACACCGGCAGCCACCGCCGCGTCGAGGACCGGTTGTGGCGGATCGTGCACACCCAGGTCGAGTGCGCACTGCAGCACTGGCGTGAGCCCGACCAGGGGATCTGGGAGGTGCGGTCGGGTCCGCAGCACTTCACCTCCTCGAAGGTCGCCTGCTGGGTGGCCGCCGATGCCGGTGCCCGGATGGCGGCGATCCGCGGCGAGAAGGAACTGGCGGTGCGGTGGCGGGCCGCCGCCGAGGAGATCCACGCGGATGTGCTGGCCAACGCGGTGGACGAACGCGGGGTTTTCACGCAGCACTACGACACCAAGGCGCTGGACGCCTCGGTGCTGCTCATCCCGCTGATGGGTTTTCTTCCGCCGGATGACGAACGGGTCCGCAACACCGTGCTCGCCATCGCCGACGAGCTGACCGAGGAGGAGATGGTGCTGCGCTACCGCCTCGACGACACCGAGGACGGGTTGAGCGGGGAGGAAGGCACCTTCACCATCTGCTCGTTCTGGCTGGTGTCGGCGCTGGTCGCGATCGGTGAGTTCCAGCGGGCGAAGACGTTGTGCGGCAAGCTGCTCTCGGTCGAGAGCTCGCTGGGCCTCTATGCCGAGGAGATCGACCCGCACAGCGGACGCCATCTGGGCAATTTCCCGCAGGCCTTCACCCATCTGGCGCTGATCAACGCGGTCACCGCGGTGATCCGCGCCGAGCGGGCGCTGGCTGCGGAGTCGCTGGGCTAGCGTGCCAGGGGTGTCCGCACCTCTCCTGCTGCTCGATGGGGCCAGCATGTGGTTCCGCTCCTACTTCGGGGTTCCCGCGTCGATCACCGCGCCCGACGGTCGCCCGGTCAATGCCGTCCGGGGATTCCTCGACAGTGTGGCGACCCTGATCACGCGGGAGCGGCCCGCACGGTTGGTGGTGTGCCTCGACCTCGACTGGCGTCCGGCCTGGCGGGTGGACCTGATCCCCTCCTACAAGGCGCACCGGGTGGTCGCCGAGGTCACCGAATCAGGCCCCGAGCTCAGCGCCGAGGGGGTGGACGTCGAAGAGGTGCCCGACGACCTCAGCCCCCAGGTCGACATGATCCTGGAGAGTCTGCAGGCCTACGGAATCGCCACCGCGGGAGCCGCGGGGTACGAGGCCGACGACGTCCTGGGCGCACTGGCGGCCGCGGAGCGCCGCGACCCCGTCGTCGTGGTCAGCGGCGACCGGGACCTGCTGCAACTGGTGGCCGACGAACCCGTCCCGGTGCGGGTGCTCTACATCGGCCAGGGGCTGGCGAAGGCGACGACATTCGGCCCCGCCGAGGTGGCCGAGCGATACGGCGTCCCGCGGGACAGGGCCGGCGACGCCTATGCCGAACTGGCTCTGCTTCGCGGCGACCCGTCCGACGGTCTGCCCGGCGTTCCCGGCGTCGGGGAGAAGACCGCCGCGACCATGCTGACCCGGTACGGCTCGCTGGCGGCGATCCTGGCGGCCGCCGCCGACCCCGATTCGGACCTGCCGAAAGCGTTTCGGAACCGACTCCACACCGCGGCCGACTACATCGCCGCGGCGGATCGCGTGGTGCGGGTCGTCCGCGACGCGCCCGTCGAGTTGGCGACGGCCGATGACCGCCTTCCGGTGCAGGCCGCGGACCCCGGCCGGGTGGCCGCACTGGCCGAGCGCTACGGCGTCACCTCGTCGGTCGCGCGCCTGCAGAAGGCGATGGACTCGCTCTGAGTGACGCCGGTAGGCCGGCTACTTGGGCCGGCCGACCTCGTAGGTTCCCTTGTCGTCCTGGAAGGTCACCGTCACCTGGCGCTTGGTGCCGTCGATGCTCACCTCGCAGTTGAAGGTGTCACCCTTCTTCACCGTGGGGTTCTGGCCGTTGTTGCACTTGACGTCCTTGACGTTCTTGGCGCCGTAACCGTTGGACTCGTCGGTGAGGATCTGCTGGACACCCTGCTGGGCCTTGTCGACATCCAACTTGGTGGTGACGAAGAAGCCGGGCTTCCAGAAGCCGAGCAGCAGCACGACCAGAAGGGCAAGAGCACCGAGCGCACCGAGAATGGTGCCCATCGCACGCGTGGACTTCTTCCCCGCCTCCTCCGCGCCCGGCGGCATGTACGTCGGGTACTGGCCGGGCGGGGGCGGGTACTGCCCGGGCGGCGGCGGGTACTGCCCGTACTGCGGGGGAACGCCGAACTGGCCGGGCTGACCGTACTGGCCGGGTTGACCGTACTGCCCGGGCTGACCATAAGCCGCCGGGTTGTACTCGCCGGGTGTGCCGTAGGGCTGGGCCGGGTAGCCCGGCATCGGGGCCTGCCCGTACTGCGGGTACTGCTGGGGCGGGTAAGCGGGCGGCTGCCAGGCTGGGGCCTCACTGCCCGCCGGCTGCCAGGAACCGGCGGCGTCGCCGCTGGCAGGGTTGTCGGCCCCCGAGGCCTGCCACGGGTTCGGCTCAGATCCCTGCGGTCCGGTCATCGTCTCTCCTCGAATGTCCCTCTGGAACGCCCCAACAGTAGCGTTTGCAACACCCTACCCGCTGTCAACAGCGACGACGCCGCGCCGGATGTCGTCGATCGCCCGTTTCGCAGCGCGTCGCACGGCCGCCTCGGGGGCAGCGTTACGGACCTGATCGAGCAGGTCGAGCACCTGCCGGCACCACCGCACGAAGTCGCCGGCCGACAGCGGCACGCCGCTGCCCGCCACATCCGAGGCGTCCAGGGCAGCGGCGAGGTTGCCGGTGGTCGCCCAGCGGTAGACGGCCGGCACGAATCCCTCATCGGGCGGCCGGGCCGGATTCAGCCGGTGCCGCTGCTCGTCGGCGCGCAGCGCATCCGACAGTCGCCGGGTCTCGGCAAGCGCACGGCGAACGGCCGGCGTCGGCATGTCGATGGCATGGAATGGGGTGGGTGCGTCGCTCCCCCGGGATTCGAACACCATCGCCGACAGCACCGCGGCCAGTTCGGCGGCTTGTAGTCCTTTCCAGACTCCGCTGCGCAGGCATTCGGCGACCAGCAGATCGCTCTCGCTGTAGATTCGGGCCAGCAGGCGCCCGTCGTCGGTGACGCGTGGCTCCTTATCCGGACCCGGCCCCGGACCGATGTACCCGCGCTCGGAAAGAAGGCCGACGATCCGGTCGAAGGTGCGAGCCAGCGAGTTGGCGGCGGCGTTTACCTTGCCGCGGATCTGCTCGTTGTCCCGTTCGACCCGCAGATACCGCTCAGCCACCCGAACGAGGGCTTCGCGTTCCGCCAGTCGATGGGCGGGATGCCGACGCACAGCCTCACGCAGCGCAAGCAGCTCGGGGTCGACGTCGGGCTCATCCGATCCGCCGCGCCGCTTACGGCCCGACGGCACCGTCAGCCCCTCGGCGGCGGACAGCAGTGCCGAGGCCAGGTCGCGCCGCACCCGGGGTTGCCGGTGCTCTACCCGCTTGGGCAGCGGCATGGACCCCACCGGAGCGGCAGCGCCTGGACAGTCGGCCGCGGAAATCCTTCCAGCCCAACGGTTTTCGGTGAGCACCAGCGGTCGAGGATCGTCAGGGTCACGGGCGGGTTCGAGCACCACTGCCAGCCCGCCGCGGCGGCCGTTGGTGATATTGATGATGTCGCCACGACGCAGGTTGACCAGTGTGTCGTTGGCCGCCTGACGCCGCTGCAGCCGCGACACCCGCGACTGGGCACGCTCCCGTTCGCCGATCTTCGCCCGCAGCCGCACGTAATCCAGAACGGCCGGCTCGACGTCGGTCGAGCGCCGGTCCCATCCCAGTTCGGCCGCGATCTCGTCGAGCATCTTCTCGCCGCGCTCCACACCGCGGACCAGGCCCACCACCGACCGGTCGGCCTGGTACTGGGCAAAGGACCGCTCCAGCAACTGGTGGGCGGCCGCGGGGCTGAGCTGGCTCACCAGGTTGATGGTCATGTTGTACGACGGAGCGAAGGAACTTCGCAGCGGGAAAGTGCGCGTGGACGCCAGACCGGCGATCTCGGTGGGCTCCGCGGTGGACTCGTGCGGGTTCCAGATCACCACCGCATGGCCCTCGACATCGATACCGCGACGTCCGGCTCGCCCGGTCAGCTGGGTGTACTCCCCAGGGGTCAGCGGCATGTGTTGTTCGCCGTTGAACTTCACCAGCTTCTCCAGCACCACCGTCCGGGCGGGCATGTTGATGCCCAACGCCAGTGTCTCGGTTGCGAATACGGCCTTGATGAGTCCAGCGGTGAACAGTTCCTCGACGGTATGCCGGAAGATCGGGAGCATCCCGGCGTGGTGGGCCGCCAGCCCTCTGAGTAGACCTTCCCGCCACTCGTGGTAGTCGAGCACCGCGAGGTCGGCATCGGCCAGGTCTCCGCAGCGCCGGTCGATGACCTCAGCGATCCGGGCTCGGTCCTCCTCGGAGGTCAGCCGCAACGGGCTGCGCAGGCACTGCTTGACCGCTCCGTCGCACCCGGCCCGCGAGAAGATGAAGGTGATGGCCGGCAACAACCCCTCACGGTCCAGCGTGGTGATGACATCCGGCCGGGACGGCGGGCGATAGAGCCCCGGACCGCCCGACCGGCCGCCATCGCGGCGGCCTCGCCGGCGGGGCTCCCAGTCGGTCAACCGGTCGGCCTCCCGGCGATGGGCGATGTGGCGCACCAGCTCCGGGTCGACCCGGTGAGACCCCTGCCCGCCCTTGCCGGCTGTAGCGGAGTAGTCGAACAGGTCGAACAGCCGCTTTCCCACCAGCATGTGCTGCCACAGCGGTACCGGCCGATGCTCGTCGACCACCACGGTGGTGTCGCCTCGAACGGTCTTGATCCAGCCGCCGAACTCCTCGGCATTGCTCACCGTGGCCGAAAGGCTGACCAGGCGCACCTCCTCGGGCAGGTGCAGGATCACCTCCTCCCAGACCGCACCCCGCATCCGGTCGGCCAGGAAGTGCACCTCGTCCATCACGACATAGGCCAGCGCACGCAACGTTTCAGACCGGGCGTACAGCATGTTGCGCAGCACCTCGGTGGTCATCACCACCACCGGCGCGTCACCGTTGATCGACTGATCACCGGTCAGCAGTCCGATGCGCTCGGGCCCGTAGCGGCGGACCAGGTCGCTGTGCTTCTGATTGCTCAGGGCCTTGATCGGCGTGGTGTAGAAGCATTTCTGCCCGGCCTTCAGGGCCAGATCTACGGCGAACTCCCCCACCACTGTTTTGCCGGCGCCGGTCGGTGCGCAGACCAGCACACCGTGACCACGTTCCAGCGCCTCACAGGCCCGAACTTGGAAGGGGTCGAGCCGGAACGTCAACCGACCGGCGAAGTCGGCTAGCTGCGCGGCGTCAGGTGACGTCGTCATGTTCGAGACCGACGCGCCCAGGGATATGCGAAGGGGCAGCCACCGGTGACGGCGGTTCGATCGTTGCGGCCTGGTCGTCGGGAATTTCGACCCGGGCCTCCCGCTTGGCCTTTCGCCGGTCGTGCAGTCGTGAGACCTGGATGGCGAACTCGAGCAACAGGGTCATCGCCAGACCCAACGCCAGCATCGAGAAAGGGTCCGATCCCGGGGTGGCGACGGCGGCGAAGGCGAAGACCGCGACGATCAGACCACGCCGCCAAGCCTTCAGCTTCTCATAGCTGAGGACCCCGACGGCATTGAGCATGACCAGCAGCAGCGGAAATTCGAAGCCGACGCCGAAGACCAGCAGCAGGTTGATCAGGAACCCGAAGTACTGGTCACCCGAGAGCGCGGTGACCTGGACGTCGCTGCCGACGGTGAGCAGGAAGTGCATGGCCTTGGCCAGCACCACGTAGGCCAGTACGGCGCCGGCGACGAACAGGGTCGCCGCCGACACCACGAACACACCGGCGAACCGGCGCTCGTTCTTGTAGAGGCCCGGCGTGATGAAAGCCCACAGCTGGTGAAACCAGACGGGGCACGCCAGCACGATACCGGCGGTCAGCCCGACTTTGAGGCGCAGCATGAACTGGTCGAACGGGGCCGTGGCCAATAGTCGGCAGCCACCGTCGGGACTGATATCGGCGCGCGCCTCCGGCGGCAGCGAGCAGTACGGGTGGCGCAGTAACTCGCCGAGACTGTCCAGGCCGAAGAACCCGTGGCCGTACCAGACGAAGCCGATGACGGTGGTCAGTGCCACCGCCGCCATCGAGATGAGCAACCGGGTACGCAGTTCCCGCACATGCTCGACCAGCGACATGGTGCCATCGGGATTCGTGCGGGCACGACGCTGCCGAGGGTCGAGACGGGACAGGATCTTCGGGGTGCGCACGACGTCTACCTAACGGCGCGCAGGCGCCGGGTGTGGCTGGGTATGGGTGGGTCCAGTTCAGGCCGGGCGGACGTCGGTCGGGTTGGGCGCCGGGGCTTCGACCCGCTCGGAGGTCACCCGGGTGGCCTCGGTCGGCGGCTGCTGCGGGGCGACAGGAGTGTCCGCCTTGTTCTCGGCCTGTAGTTCCTTGACCTCGGATTTGAAGATGCGCATCGACTTGCCGAGCGACCGGGCGGCGTCGGGCAGCCGCTTGGAACCGAAAAGCAGCACGATGACCAGGATGAGGATGGCCCAGTGCCAGGGACTCAGAGCGCCCATTAGTTACCTCCAAATGTTGGTTTGATGCTACCCGCCGAGTTCGGCGTAGGCGGCCAGTGCGTCGGTCGCCGCCTGCCGGACTTTCCGTGCCAGCGAATCGGGCGCCAGTACCCGCACGTCGGGTCCGAAGCCGAGGATCTGCCTTGCCACCCAATCCTCGGCGGCATAGGTCATCTCCGCCTCGCACCACCCGTCGGGCAGTTCGGCGGTCACCCGCATCGGGAAGTACTCCAGCATCCAGGCCGACCGCGGCGATATCCGCAGCTTCGCCGATTCCAGGGACGGGTCGGCATCGAACAGTGCGGTGTTCGTCGGCGCCTCCACGGCCGGTTGGGGCGCGGCGGCCGGTTCGTCGAGCATCCGGGCCCTCAAGATCCGGTCGAAGCGGAACAGTCGGACGGCCTCAGCCTCCCGGCACCACGCCTCCAGATAGCTCTGATCGCCAACCAGCACCACCCGGATCGGATCCACCACGCGGGTGGACTGGGCGTCGCGGGATGCGGAGAAGTACTCGATCTCCAGCGCCCGCTGATCATGGGCTGCCTGACGGGCCGCGCCGGCGGCGGCGCTCTCCGCGGTGCCGGAGTCCGGCGCCATGCCGGAACCGGACGCCGTACCCGCCGCGGTTTCGATCTTGGCGATCGCGCTGCGCGCGGCGGCGGGATCGACGACGCCGGGTATGTCGGCCAGCGCGTTGAGCGCCATCAGCAGGCCGGTGGCCTCGGTCGAGGTCAGCCGCAGCGGACGGTCCATGCCGGCCGAGAAAGTCACCTCGATGTAGTCGTCGGAATGCGCGAAGTCGATGAGGTCGCCGGGGCCGTAGCCCGGCAGGCCGCACATGAACAACTGCTTGACGTCTGCCACCACCTGTTTGGGGGTGACACCGAGGTCGGCGGCGGCCTTCGTGTAGCTGACCCGGGGATTGGCCTGAAAATACGGGACCATGTTAAGCACCCGCACCAGGCGGGCGGAACCCGCGTTCACGACGCGGCCTGCGCGGCCAGTCTGGAAACGACGTCCTCGCGCAGCGACGCCGGTTCCAGCACAAGCGCGTCGGACCCGTGACCGGCGATCTCGCGGGCCAGCCAGTCCGGCGCCCCGGCGTCGACTTCGATGACGTCTCCTTCACGTCCCCCGAGCACTCGACGTCCGGTGGTCCTGCCGACTCGGCGCAGCGATACGGCGCGCCCGTCCGCCACCCAGATCGTCGCCGGCACCGATGCCTGCCCCCCGCTCATCGCCGCCCCGATCGACTGGTTCACCAAAGCCCTCAGGTCCACACCCGCTGGTCTGCTGACAACATTCTCGGGCCCAACGGCTTTGACGTCGGGCCCCATCCGGGAGAGCCGGAAGACGCGGGTGTCGTCGCGGTCGCGGTCGTGGCCCACCAGATACCAGCGCCCCTGCGCGGTGACCACTCCCCATGGCTCTACGGTGCGCAGGGAGTACGGGTCGACCGGCGTGGGCCGGTGCCGGAACTCCACCGCCCGACCGGATTCGATGGCCTCGAACAGCACGCCGAGGGCCTCCTCGGAACCACGCAGACCGGTTGGGCCGGCACCGGTGGTGATCGACACCTCGGTCACCGGGTCGATGTCCACGCCACCGGCACGCAACTTCAGCAGTGCGGTCTGGTTGGCCGCGATCCGCTCGGGTGACTCCCATAGTTTGCTGGCGACGGCGACGGCCGCAGACTCCTCGGGAGTCAGGTCTATGTCGGGCAGCGCGTAGGCGTCCCGTTTGATGCGATATCCGTCGACGGTGTCGAAGACCGACGTTCGGCCCGTCTCCACCGGGATACCCAGGTCCCTCAGTTCGCTCTTGTCGCGCTCGAACATGCGGGAGAAAGCCTCGTCGCTCTGATCCCCGTAGCCGGTTACGGTGTTGCGGATCTTTTCGGCGGTGAGGAACCCGCGGGTCGACAGCAGCGCAATGAACAGGTTCGTCAGGCGCTCGACCTTGTGCGTCTTACTTGCCTTATCAGAGTTAGCGGGCGTCACGCGGCCACTTTAGGTCACATGGAAGCGATCAGTCGCTTCACACGCTCGTCGCTCGACCGGAACGGGTCCTTGCACAACACCGTGCGCTGAGCCTGGTCGTTGAGCTTGAGATGAACCCAGTCCACGGTGAAGTCGCGTCCCGCCGCCTGCGCAGCGGCGATGAACTCCCCCCGCAATTTCGCCCGGGTGGTCTGCGGCGGGGTATCGACGGCGGCCTCGATCTCCTCGTCGGTGGTCACCCTGGCCGCCAGGCCCTTGCGCTGCAGCACATCGAAGACGCCGCGGCCGCGCTTGATGTCGTGATAGGCCAGATCGAGTTGGCTGATCTTGGGATCGGACAGTTCCATGCTGTAGCGGTCCTGGTAGCGCTGGAAGAGCTTGCGTTTGATGACCCAGTCGATCTCGGTGTCCACCTTGGCGAAGTCCTGGCTCTCGACGGCGTCCAACTGGCGCCCCCAAAGATCCACGACCTGCTCGATCTGGGTGTTGGGTTCGCGGGACTGCAGGTAGTCAACGGCCCGCGCGTAGTACTCCCGCTGAATGTCCAGGGCGCTGGCCTGCCGGCCGCCGGCCAACCGGACCGGGCGCTTGCCGGTCAGGTCGTGGCTGACCTCGCGGATCGCCCTGATCGGATTGTCCAGCGAGAAGTCCCGGAACGGCACTCCTGCCTCGATCATCTCCAGGACCAGCGCAGCGCTGCCGACCTTGAGCATCGTGGTCGTCTCGCTCATGTTCGAGTCGCCGACGATGACGTGCAGGCGGCGGTACTTCTCGGCGTCGGCGTGCGGTTCGTCGCGGGTGTTGATGATGGGCCGGGATCGGGTGGTGGCGCTGGAGACGCCCTCCCAAATGTGTTCGGCTCGCTGAGACAGGCAGAAGGTGGCCGCCTTCGGCGTCTGCAGCACCTTCCCGGCGCCGCAGATCAGCTGACGGGTGACCAGGAACGGCAGCAGCACGTCGGAGATGCGGGAGAATTCGCCGGCCCGAACGATGAGGTAGTTCTCGTGGCAGCCGTAGGAGTTGCCGGCCGAGTCGGTGTTGTTCTTGAAGAGGTAGATGTCGCCGGCGATGCCCTCCTCGTGGAGGCGCTGCTCGGCGTCGACCAGAAGGTCCTCCAGGACCCGCTCGCCGGCCCGGTCGTGGGTGACCAGTTGGGCCAGGTTGTCGCATTCCGCGGTGGCGTACTCGGGGTGGCTGCCGACGTCCAGATACAACCGCGCGCCGTTGCGGAGGAAGACATTGGAACTGCGGCCCCAGGACACCACCCGCCGGAACAGGTAGCGGGCCACCTCGTCTGGGCTGAGCCGCCGGTGGCCGTGAAATGTGCAGGTGACACCGAACTCCGTCTCGATGCCCATGATTCTGCGCTGCACGCATCGAGCCTACTTGTTGCGCGGCGAGGGCGGCGCGTGAGCCACTCCGGAGCAGCTGCGGGCCCGCTGCCGGCACCTCCCACGCAGCAACCACACCGGGTTGCGGACCTCTGTCTGCGGGCAAAGCTGAACCGATCGGCGTGGTGTGTCGTTCCGTTCGCACATTTTTCATTAGGCTGGCGCGTGTGACTCCGGATGCCAAGCCGCTAGGCCGCAGGATCTGGATTGCGCTGGCAGCACTCAGCGGGGTCGCCGTGGTCGTTCTGAGCTGGCGGGTTCCCGAACCGGAGACCCGCCCGACTCCGCGCCAGGTGGAGAACATGTCCTACCTGAAATACACCCCACAGCAGGTGCCGCCGCCGAACTACGGGGCCCGATAGCGAGCAGTCGCTAGCTCTCGGCCTGGCTTTCGTCCGGGCTACCGGCCGGGGCGAGGACCGCTTCCAGCGCCGGACCGGTGATACGCCGGAACGCTCGACGCGGCCGGTTGGCGTCAAGGATCGCGACCTCCAGCGTGGCGGGCCCCAAGACCCGCGGCTCGGACGGCGGCGTGGCGTTGCCCGTGCTGCTGGTGATCCCCGCCCGCAGCGCGTCGACAGCGATGCGGACGGCGTCGGGCAGTTCGGCGTTCTCCGCGTAGGACTCCTTGAGGGCGCTGATGATGGGGTCCGTCGTTCCGCCCATCACGACGAAGTGCGGCTCGTCGGCGATTGATCCGTCGTAGGTGATCCGGTAGAGCTCCGGGGGCTTGGTCTCCCCGTAGTGGGCCACTTCGGCGACGCACAGTTCCACCTCATAGGGCTTGGCCTGCTCGGTGAAGATGGTGCCCAGTGTCTGGGCGTAGACGTTGGCCAGCTGCCGGCCGCTGACATCGCGGCGGTCGTAGGCGTATCCGCGGGTGTCGGCGTACTGGATTCCGCCGCGGCGCAGGCTGTCGAACTCGTTGAACCTGCCGACTGCGGCGAAGCCGACCCGGTCATAGATCTCGCTGACCTTCTGCAGCGACCGGGACGGGTTCTCCGCCACGAACAGCACACCGCCGGCGTAGGCCAGCGCAACCACACTGCGGCCCCGGGCGATTCCCTTGCGCGCGAGTTCGGAACGCTCGCGCATCGCCTGCTCGGGCGAAATGAAATACGGGAAACTCATGCGTCAGCCACCTTCATGAATCAAGCCCATCATGAATCGGCACGGGGCGCTTCGTTACTCGGCCGCCCACCAGGGCCGAACTCATCAGTGCGGGAACGGATTTCGATGACTTCCCGGGCCAGTCGGGCGACGCGGTCCTCGGACACCTCCAGTGCCCCGTCGGCGTCGATGGTGACCGCGGTCGGGTAGATACCCCGAACCAGGTCGGGACCGCCGGTGGCAGAGTCGTCGTCGGCAGCGTCGTAGAGCGCCTCGACGGCCACCTTCAGGGCCGTATCAGCATCGGCGACAGCGGGATACAGCTTCTTCATCGAGGCCTTCGCGAACAGCGATCCCGAACCGACCGCCTGGTAGCCCTCTTCCTCGACATGCCAGCCGCCGGCCGCGTCGAAGGACACGATCCGGCCGGCCGCCTCGGTGTTGGTGTCGTCGATGTCGTATCCGACCAGCAACGGCAGCGCCACGAAACCCTGCAGCGCAGCACCGAGATTGCCGCGCACCATGATCGCGAGCCGGTTGACCTTGCCGGCGAATGTCATCGGGACGCCCTCGAGTTTTTCGTAATGCTCGAGTTCCACCGCATAGAGCCGGGCGAATTCGACGGCCAACGCCGCCGTGCCGGCGATGCCGGTGGCGGTGTAATCGTCGGTGATGTAGACCTTCTGCACATCCCGGCCGGCGATCATGTTGCCCTGGGTGGAACGCCGGTCACCAGCTATCAGTACGCCACCCGGGTATTTCAGGGCGACGATGGTGGTGCCGTGCGGCAGGGCGTCCCCCGGTTGGCCACCGCCAGCGGGGATCCGGTTGTTGGGAAGCAGTTCGGGCGCCTGGCGGCGCAGGTAGTCGGAGAAGGAGGACAGATCAGGCGAGGGCCAGGTCACTGTCCGCCCTTTTGGACGTAGGCCCGAACGAAGTCCTCGGCATTCTCCTCGAGCACGTCGTCGATCTCGTCCAGCAGGTCGTCGGTGTCCGCGGCGAGCTTCTCGCGACGCTCCTGGCCGCCGGCCGCGTTGCCGGTGAGGTCTTCGTCCTCGCCGCCGCCGCCACGCTTGGTCTGTTCCTGAGCCATCGCTGCCTCCTGCTCTCATCGGCGGCCGCAGTAAGTCCAGCCGAGCCGCCGGTCTCCACAGTACCGTCCGGGTCGGACCGCATCCCGGTGGTCCGCCTCAATTCGTGAGTTGCTCCACCAGCTCCACCGCACTGTCGACGGAGTCTAGGAGCGCCCCGACGTGCGCTTTGCTGCCTCGCAACGGCTCCAGCGTCGGAATCCGGACCAGCGAGTCGCCGCCGAGGTCGAAGATCACCGAGTCCCAGCTGGCCGCGGCGATGTCGGCGCCGAACCGCCGCAGACACTCACCGCGGAAGTAGGCCCGGGTGTCGGTGGGCGGGTTGTCGACGGCATCGAGAACCTGCTGTTCTGTGACCAGCCGTTTCATCGATCCGCGGGCTACCAGCCGATTGTAGAGTCCCTTGTCCAGCCGGACGTCGGAGTACTGCAGGTCCACCAGTTGCAGGCGAGGCGCCGACCAGCTCAGGTTCTCGCGGTTGCGGAAGCCTTCCAGCAGCCGCAGCTTGGCCGGCCAATCCAGCAACTCCGCGCACTCCAT
>CAZRFC010000069.1:0-14001 GCA_964598975.1 uncultured Mycobacterium sp.
ATCCACGCCAGCAACGCCTCCCCGTCGATCAGCTTCACCCCGCGCCCTCCTT
Organism: uncultured Mycobacterium sp.; assembly: GCA_964598975.1. Lineage (GTDB taxonomy): Bacteria > Actinomycetota > Actinomycetes > Mycobacteriales > Mycobacteriaceae > Mycobacterium. Next base: position 53 of record CAZRFC010000069.1, read on the forward strand.
CTTCATCTCCGCCTCGATCCTCGCGTCCCGCTCCCTCTGGAGCCTCGCAAGGCGTTCCGACTCCGCGCGCTCGGCATCGGCGACGCTAACAGCGCGATTTTGCACGACATTTCCGCTCAACTTGCCGAACCATCCGTGGTTCTCGCAAAGGAATCGGTCGTCGTTCAACCAAGCGGAGAGCGCCTTGCACATGTCCGGGTCGGTTTGCGCGAGCGCCGCGTACCCTCGCCACTCCTCTACGATCTTCTCCGGCGCGCACTTCTTGACCGCCTTGTTCCACGCCCGAGCAAGGCGGGGACTGGTCGTCGCGTCTCGGCGGGGAATCGACTTCCCGTTCGGAAGGCGCACCGCCAAGAGTTCGGCGTAGACCTCCGGAAAGAGCGGCGCGTTCGGATTTCGCTTCTTGGCGCGGGCTTGCTCGGCGGCGTTCCATCCGTCGATGAACGCGACCCGCACCGCCGCCACGGGATTGCTACGCGCCAACGCCGTCGCCGCTTCGTAGTAGGCGGTCAGCGTGTAGGCTGCCCACTCCGCGATCAGGGGATCGACTCCTGGTTTCTCTCTCATGCTAACCTCGCCCGCTCCCGCAGGGCAGCGCCGAGAGTGCGCCACGCATACGCAGCGACCAGCGGGACCACTCCGTTTCCGAGCATCCGCAGACGGTCCACTCGGGAGGCCACGCCATCAGCCATTCCACGAACTTGGGATTGCACGACGGCAGGGGCGAGGTCGGGCCGCACGGCGAGGACGGCGTCCCAGGCGTCTCGGTCTCCGGGGGCGGGAGGGAAAAGCGGGACGTTTGCTCCAGACGCCAAGCGATCACAGCCGTTTCGAGGGAGACCTGACGTTTCGACCCAACCGGCTGAGACCGGCGGACGCGGCCTCCGTTTGGCGCATTCGGCGTCGGCCAATTCCCCCCGGATGAACAGCCGCTCCCGGCGGTGCGCTCCGCCAACCTCCTCCGCCGTAAACAGGCCCGCCGCAACGTCGTAGCCCATTTCTCGTAGCTCTCGGAGCACGTCGAACCCGCCCATACGTAGATGGGCAGAGACGTTCTCCAGAAAGACGTGAGCAGGTCGGGCGTCTCGGACCGCGCGGGCGACGTGGGGCCACAAGTGCCTGGGGTCGGCGGCGCCGCGCCGCTTTCCGGCGACGCTGAAAGGCTGACAGGGGTATCCCGCCAGGACGCAATCCACCGCTCCGCGCCACGGGCGAGCGTCGAAGGTCTTGAGGTCATCCCAGACAGCCGCCGGAGCGAGGCGTCCCGCTTCCATCTGGCCGACCAGAAGCGCGGCGGCCGGCGCGTCCCTCTCCACGTAGCAGAGAACGCGTAGATCGGCCTCGGCGAGCCCAACGCCGAGTTCGAGCCCTCCGGCCCCGGCACAAAGAGCCAAGCCACGGATCACGCCTCCCTCTCCGCCCGCTCGATCCGCTCCTGCACGCGGGCCTCCTCGGCCGCGCGCTCCGCCTCCTCGCGGGTCGGGGTCTCCGGGGCGATCATCGGGCGGGCTCCTCTTCGAGGATTTTACGAAGAACCACGATTACGGCGTCCGCCTCGTCCTTGAGAATGCGGCCCTCCACGGCGTCGCGCCTCCGATTCCACTCCTCAATTTCACGCATGATCCTGCTGCGCAGCGCGGACTCCTGGTAGAGAACCGAGCATAAAAAGCGCCGCTCCTCAGCGAGCGCGGAGATGCGGCCACTCACCTGGCCCATCTTCCACGCCGCCCAGGTCGTGAGCGCCACGCCTCCGAAGAACGCGACGCAGGCGAAGCCCACAACGATACTCATGCCTGTCTCCTTCGGGCGGACACGAGGTCCGCCCCTACGAACGTCTAGAACGGCGGCGGCCTCGGGTCCGACTTTGCGTGGCGAGCCTCGTTGCGTTCCTCGCACTTCGCGCAGAACACGCGCCGGTTTCGCCTCGGCCTGTAGTTGATATGCACGGAGTGTCCGCAGATCAGCTTGACGCGCCAGTAGCCGTCGCTCCTGTACGGCTCGCTGACGAGCGTTTGCAGACAGTCCCGGTAGGCGCGCGACCCGCTGCTCACGACGCGCCTCCGATCTTCCGCAACTCCTCCAGCAGCCTCCCGGAATCGCCTGCGCCGAGGCCCTTCACGTACTCGCCCCAACGGACGCCCTTCGGAATCTCCGGGCAGAACGCGTCGGCGGCCGCCTTTTTCTTGCCGTCGTTCGTGATGCCCTGGGACGCGGACATGACGAGGCGGTGAAGGTCGGGAAGGCTCACGGCCTCCGGCGCGGCGTCATGCTCCTCTCCGCCGAACACAGGCTCGCCCTCGGGCTCGTAGTGCGTCTGGCCGCAGGTCGCTTCCGGTCCCTTCGTCTCGGTCTCCGGCTGCACGTCGATAGCCTCGGTGGCGGGCTCGGGCTCAACCGGCTTGCCCTCCTGGAGCGCCAAGATGGCCTCGGCCTTGGCGTCCAGGGCTTCGCGTTGCTCCACGCTCACGCGCGGCTCCGGGGCCTCGTGGATGTCCCGCAACTCCTCCACGGTCGTAATCCCGAGCATGGTCTCGGGAGCGTACAGCCGACCGAGATACGTCCCGGAGCGGTAGGCGAGCATCTGATCGGAGTTCGCCTTCCAGCCGTAGCCGTCCAGCCATCCGGCCTTCTTGGCCTCGGCGAAGCTCACCGTTCGCTCGACGCGCTCCCCGTCCGGAGCCAGATTGGCCCACGCCGTACAACTGCGGCCCTCGCCGGAGCCGTTGAAGGTGAATCGGACGCCGCCAATGAACTTGTTGGATCGGTTCATCATGGCGATGACGAACTGTGCGTTGAAGCCGAGTTTGCCCTTCACGACGAAGGTGTTTTGCATCACCATCAGCGGGGACACGTCCGGCCCGAACCGTTGCGCCATTTCCATCGCGACGATGATATTGCCGGGCTTGCCTCGGTAGTGCTCAGGGATGATGTCGGACGTGGCCAGCGCCCGCGCCTTCGCCGCCATGACGGCGAGCGCCCTTCCGTCCGGGGTATCTTGAGCCGGGATAGGCGGCAGTTCCGCGATTTCGTTTGCCACGGCTATTCCTCCACGTCGATCTTGGCGATAAGGTCTTGCAGGTCGTCGTACATGACCCCGATTCCCTGTTCCAGTACGGTCGGAATCGCCTCGTCCAGAATCTTGATGAGCATCGCGTACATCTCGGGCGCGGCGGCGATGAGGCGCGCGTCGGCGTCCTTGGAAACGGACTCGCAGACGACGTATCCGCCGTAATGCATTGGGTAATCTTTATCCACTTCGCAAGTTCCTTCATCCGACACAATGGCGCCATCGCATGGCCTACCGCTCGCATCCACGGCTTGCCTCCACGGCCCCGGCGTAAATTTCAGCATCGTCAATCCTCCTTCGCGGTCGAAACCGCGAGCGCGTTGTTGCCCTGTCGCTTCACGAGAAGGTCTTGGCACCGGACAAAGGCGCGGTCTCCAAGGATCGCGCGGAGCCTCGCCTGGAGCGACTTCTCCTCTTTCTCGTCGGAAAGCCTCGCCTGCCTCGCCATATTCCACTCGTTCGCGAGGAGGTAGAGCTTCGGGTCGTCGTCCCGCTCCGCAACCGGCATCTGCTTCGGCGGGTACATCCGCGACAACCACTCGCAGTCAGCGCCAGTCAGCGGAAAATCCGGGTCTTTCGTGAACCCAGGATCGAGGCGCGCCGCCGCTACCCACTTCTGGAACCGGCGGACCTCGATCATCATGTTCTCGAAGAACTCCGGGTTGAACGAGAGCGCGACTGGAGGCTTCGGCTCCCAATCGACCCAGGCGATGACGAGGCATTCGCTAGCCTTCGCGCACCGCATCGCGACGTGGGCCTGAGCGACGGTCCTTTGCGGAACGGTCGATCCGTCCCATTCATCGCGGTAGTCGAGCGAGCGCACGGTCTTGAACTCGACGATGAGGCTTCGCTTCTTCACCGGCGCGCGTCCGTCCAAGGACGCCAGGAGCCCGTGCTTCTCGTCCACGAACACTCGGTCCTTCGTCGCGTCCAGCTTGAGGCCGAGGTCCAATTCCGCCTCTCGGCGCATGATGACCTCGGCCGCGTGCGCGACACGGAACCGGCGGCTATCGCGTTGCGGGCGCTCGATCAGCCCGGCCTTCTCCGCGACGAGTTCCGCGAGCGTCGGCTTCTCGAATCCGCAGCCGAGAATCACGGCTGCGTCCGACGAGCAGACGTACTTGCGCCGCAAGGCGAGCCAGTCATCGGAACCGTGCTTGACGCGAACGACGGTCACTCGGGATACCCGGTCACGGCCAAAAGCGCGGCGCGGATGAAATCTTCCTGCCCGGAGTTCGCGCAGACGTCCTGCACGGACTTTAGGTCGTCGTCCACAAAGCAGAGCGCCGAATAAAATCGTTCGGCGCCGACCTGCTGCACGGCTACGTTCCGACACCACATCGCGAATGCCCAATCTGGCAGATACGATCTCGGAGGAGTCTCGCGCAGGACGTACTCTGAGCACGCCAGCGTAAGGTAAGAGGCGGACATCGACATGACCTGCTCGCGCGAAAATCTCCCACGGGGGGCCACCGTAGCCTCCGCCTCTCCCTCCGTCAGCGTGTCCACCAGCAGGAAGAACGCCGAGGTTATCCCGCGTTCGCCGTGGCGGGCGATGATCTTGTCGGCTTGGTCCTTGGTCAGCATCGTCACTCCCCCGCGCAGCCGGAGCAGAAATAGAGCAGGTCGTCGTCCCCGATCTTCTCGGTCCGCACGCAGTCCCGACACACCTCCGCGTCGCACGCCTCGCAGCAGTAGGTCTTTTCTCCCGGCTTCGGGGCCTCGCCGCACACGTCGCAGGTCTTGGGATCGTCGCTCATGTCATCTCTCCTCACAGACGCACAACCTTGTCGCAAGCGTCGCGTTGATGGCGGCGAGGCGCCGTTCGACGCCTATGCTCCCCGCGCAGATCGCGATCACGATACAGACGGCCAAAAGAATGATTGGCCGCTCGCTTTGCTCGCTCATACCGCCCTCCTCAGCTTCTCGACCAGTACGACTGGGCATACTGCGAACAGTGGTTCGTGCTCTCCGCGCCGACCGGCACCGGCTCTAAATGACAGACCCCGGACACGGTTCCGCCGTCGCGTCCATCGTCGTCGCGGATATGCCCGTCCACGCGCAGTTTTCCAACGGTGCCGCTTGGATCATACATGGTCCCGGTGCGCCGGTGCTCCGCGCATCGCCAGTACGCGCACGTCGCGCACACCGGACCGACAGCCGGAGCCGCGACTTCGGGAACGGGAATTTTCGCCTCGTCGCTCATGGCTCGCCCCGATTCACGACGCACTCCGCCGCGATCTTCTCCATGGCGGCTACACCGCGTAGAATGGGCGGATTCGTTCCACCTACGGCGTATATCGCCACGTCCATAAGTGCGTACAACGTCAAACCCAAGGCAACGCCGACCGCGATCTTGAAAATGTCGTCCATCGTCAGTCCCCCTTCCGCTCGACGACGCACTCAGCCGCGATCTTCTCGACGGCGATGGCGGTTCGGGCCTCGGGGGACGGCCCGTCAGGGGACATAACCGCTATCAGCACGATCATACCGACCGCGCCAGCCGCGAGGCCCAACATGAAAACCTCAAAGTCGAAGTCGCGCATCGTCACTCCTCATTGCCCGCAACGTCAGCTTTGATGCTGCACGCGATTGTCGCCGGATCGGACAATTTGAACTCGGCCACCACGGAGAAAAATGCGGCGTCGTCGTACGCAAGCGAGTGGCCGTTGATCTCACGCTGCCTGTTCTCGGCGCGAAGCGCCTCAATTTTTCCGAGCGCGCCGACGGCCCTTGCAAAGAGCGCCGCAGCAGCCAATATCTTGTCACCCTCGCTCATCGTCACTCCTCCCCCGCCAACTCGCACGCCTCGTCCCAGGCGTCGATTTGGGCTTGGTTCACGTCCACGCCGAGGGCTTCGGCCATCGCCTCAAGGTCTCCGGTGTACGACCCGCTTCCGTCCCGATGACGGGACAGCGCGGCGATCAGGTAGAGCCCGATCCACCACGGCGTGTCCCCGGTCCACCAGTCGTAGCCGTCGGCGTCGTCGATTCGCCGCTCCAGCAACTCGACGTAGACCTCATCGACCAATCCCTCGGCTCCGTCCGGAGCGTCGAAGGCGGCGGAGATCGTCCGGTCCGTCACGCCGGCGGGGTAGTTGCCGCTCACTTCGCCCACCTGCCCTTCGCGTCACGCTTCAAACTCGCCGCCACCCCGCGCATGATCCGACGATTCCCCGGCGTCTTGGTCCAGGACTGGTCCTGTTTCATCAGCGGCAGTCCATTCTTCGGCGGCGCGCACGGAAACAGGTTGCGCTCGAACACCGGAATGGGCTTGTTGAGCAGCCCCTCGCGAACGAGCCAGACGGCGTGCGGCTGTCTGGGGAAAAACACGCGGCCTTCGTCTCCGCTGTAGTCCAGCTTCCCGCCGTACATCCTGGTCGCGCCGACGATCTGGCCACGGACGCTACGTAGGGCGCCCACGACCATGCGCTCCTTGATGCAACTCCGCGAGCGCCATTCCGTTTTGACCACGGCGACGACCTCGGCCCTCACCCAATCGCCGATCTTGAATTTCGAGCTCACGACGCCCCCTCCCCCGCGACGGCCAGCAACGCCGCGCGGGCGAAGTCGGCGGGGGTGGCGGATTCGGTGGGGTACTTGTGCTTAGTGAGGGCGTACACCCAATTCAGTACGGCCCCCGCCTTCGTCCGCTTCACCGCCGCGTCGCGGCACGCCATTGCGAAGTTCCAGTCGATTAGGCCGGAAAAGCGCCGCCCCTCACTCAAGACGTACAACGCGCACGCATAACCCAACGCCGCGTCGCTCATCCCCTTGACCTCGGCGAGCGTGAAGGTCTTTGGCTTGGGCTTGTAGAGCGGGTCGGGGACGCAGCAGGTCGCCGTGGAGTGAGTCGCGCACGGTCCGCCCGCCGAGCAGCCGTGCACCGGAGCCCAAACCATCCCCTCCGGCGCCAGCGCCCCACACTTGCAGACGCGCGCGGGGTTGCAGGTCGCGTGACGCGGGCCGCGCGGCGGCTCCCACATAACCCCGCGCGGCGCGTCAAGGTCGTCCGACGTGAACAACTTTCCACACACAAAGCAGTTGACCGGCGGCGGCCACATCACCGTCCTCTCGGCCGTCCGCGCTTTCCCGCATAGGCAGGCGGACGCGCCCTCGGCGAATTCGTGAGTCGTCGCGCTCGTGCAAGCCATGACGTTAGACCTCCTCGATACACAGCGCGAAGCCGCCGTAGTACCCGTTGTGCTCGTTGTGGTTCGCGAACGTCACGGCGCTTGAGTCGCCCTGAATCTCAAGGAACTGGACCTCGTGGACTTCGCCCTCCTCATCGGTGATGTCAGGCGCATCCTTGACGAAAATGCCGACGAGCTTCTGGCCGACCAGACCAGACGGGTCGTCGTCGGTAACCATGTACCGCGCCTCGCAGCACGACTGCCCATTGTCGTGAATCTTGATCCTCTTGCCGTTGCCGAACTCCAGGAACACGGCATTGTCCTCCGCGTCGAACCTCGCCGCCGTGATTTGCAGCCCGGCATACTCGCCCGATCCGTGCGACGAGCCGCCCATAAGCATATGGATCATCACGCCAAATCCCAAGTTGCCCATGTCACTCCTCCGAAAATTCAACCCGACGGCGAGGGGACAGCGAGAGCGCCCGCGCCGCCGGGAGAGGATCGGACCATCCGATCCGAGGATGGGGCGGGGCGTGGGGCTGTCATAAGCGGGGCTTAGTACCGCAATTAAGCGGGTTAACCCCTGTGGGACTGGCGCGCGGCAGCGTTGACTCACCGGCACGCGGTACTCCCCACGGTCAACATTCCCCAACCCATCCTCGCATCGCACCGATCCGAGAAGCGCGCCGGTCGAAGTGGAGCGACGGAATGCCGCTACCCAACGCGCCTCTCGCATCGGACGATCTACTGCTCGACCAACTCCCGCACTCGCACCACCGCGCCGATCTGCGCGCCAGGAAGCGCGTATCGCTTCTCGGCGATGACTCGCGCGACCTGAGAATCGTCGGCGTACACGACGCCGTTCAGCCCGTCCTTGATCGACTTGAGCACGTTGTCCACGTCCGGCCGCGTCGTTGGCCATATCTGCCCGCGACGCGCGCCGGAGGGCCTCTTGCGATGCTCCGTCAGGTGCAACTCGACCGCGCCCGCCAGCGGCGCAGCGCCGCGCATGGCCTGAGCCGCGAACAGCTTGACCTCGGACTCGTAACGCTTGGTGCGCTCCGGAGTCGCGCTCACGATGCGCCCCATATTCTTCGCGAAAAAGGTCCGCGCGCGCGCCTTTGCGACGGCGGGGCCAGGGACGAAGAACGAGACCTCGCGGGTTGCGTCGCCGGGCATTCGGAGCGCGGACTTCATGCCGCCCTCCACAGCCCGATGCAGCGCCGATCCGGAGCGATCTTGCCCTCGCGGTAGAGCGTCGTCAGCGCCTCACGGACGCGGCGATGGATTTCAGGCCACGCGGACTCCGGAGCCGCCGCCTCGCCGAGCATGTTCGCGATCTCTCGCGGCGACGCTCCCCAAGCCGTGACGAACTCGCGCCCGTCCCACCAGCTTTCGCGCTCCATGCAGTACCCACGGATCGCGTCCAGGACTTCCGGCGCTCCCCAATTCCTCGGCTCGTAAGTTAGTCTCATGTCGTCACCGTATCCCCGCGCGCACCGTCCGGCAAGAAAAATCTTCGGGAATTTTCGCCCGAAATCGGCGTCATTCCACGTCGGCGAGACTCCTCCGATACGCCGCGAGCGCCGCGTCCAGCTTGTCCCGTAGATGGTCCCGCGACGCCCGCTCATCCTCGTCGCACGGCCCGGCGGGACATAGCCGGTCCCATTGCTCCAGGCGCAGAGCCGCGATGTCGATTTCGAGTTGCAGAATGCGGCGGCGGAGGTCGATGAGGTCCATCACTCGATCTCCCGCTTGTAGGTGAGGCGCAGCCGCCCGTCGCGCTCGATAGACGCATCGGCATGGCTCAGCCATTGCACGCCGAGCGGCCCCAGTATCGGACGCAGCGCGTAGGCCATCCTCAGCGCCGTGACGACGCTCCCGCGCGCGAGTTCGTTGTCCACAAGAATGACGATGCTTCCATCACCCTCTTGAACCTCCACGAGTCGGCGCATCATTCACCTTCCTTCGGCGCGTGCTCGTTCAACCAGTCCCGCAGCTTGGCCTCCGTCGCCTCGGCGAGATCGACGATCTCCCATAGCCGCGCTGCGGTCGCGCCCCGCCGCCCCATGACGGCCGTATCGTCCATCTTGACCACCGCCGCCTTGAGGTTGTCCGCCATCGCCCACAGTTCCGCGAAGTCCTTGTTCGTCACGGCGTCCCTCCCATCGCGCTGATCGCGGCGTCGCAGAACAAGTCCAGCGATACGCCCGCGTCCCACGCATCTTGCACCAGGGCGAACCTCACCACGTCGTCCTCCTCGAGCATGCCAGCCGCATCCTTGGCTCTGCGCGCCCGCAGGACAGCGAGAAGTACCTTCCGCGCGTCATCCCAATACTCGAACGGATCGAAGTCGTACTGCTTCGGAGGATCGACGAGAAACGACCCGAGCGCGAACTTCTCCCCGCACTTGTCGCAGGTGTGCCAGCACCCCTTGATCCCGTCCGCGTCCTCGTGCCAGCACTCGCCAATCTTCTCCCACAGAAACCGGCATTTCTCCTCGCGCGTCATCGCGTCCCTCCCATCGTCCAATCCAGGAACATAAACACCCCGGCGACGAACCCCGCGTAGACCGCCAGCGCCGCGACCACGATCAACGCGGCGTCCACTACGCGACGGAGCCTCCGGTCCTCGATCCATCGGTCGATCCGGTCCAGCGTCGAACCCTTGCCGCGCTCGCCGAGGTAGAGTCTCGGGCGGCGCTTCGTCGTCGATTTCACTTCTCGTCCTCCTCCTTCGCTAGTTCTTCCCAAATCCGCTCCGTCACGGCCCGCTCCAGCCGATCCGCGATCCGCCGAAGCGTCGAAACACGCCCCGCGTCGAACGCGCATCCGCCAAACGGGGCCGCTCGAATCTCCCGCCAAACGTCCTCCAGGATCGGCCCCACGTCGGCGAGCAGCGGCTTGGCGGTCACTTCTGGCGCCCCTCCCTCTCCTTGGCCTCGGCCAGCATTTCCCGGAGCCGCCACGCGGGCCAATGCGGGCCTTCGTACCCGATGAATCGCAGCGCGCGGCAAAGCGTCTCGGCGTCATCTACGGTTCCGTCCCACGGGGACCATTCGACGCCACGGACCCTCAGTCTGAGGATCGGCCTCCATCGCCCGCGCGCCGACTCCGCCCCTCCGTCGAAACAGAACGCCTCGGCCTGTGTCGGCGTGAACTCCATCATACGGAGCGCACCCCGTAGGCGGTTCGTCGCGCCCACGGCTTGGACGTTCGCGACCGCGAGCGCGGCCTCCACCGACGGGTAGCTCTTGATTCCCATGTCGGTCTCCTCCTAGCTCGTAATCCGCATCGGCACCAGGACGTACTTCCAATGCGGGTCGCACACGTCCATCAGGATGATCGGCATCAGCGCGGGCCCGTGCTCCGCGAACTCGAACTCGACGGTCCCGCGCTTCGCCTTCCCCAGCGCCTCGATGAGATACTTCGCGTTGAAGCCGACCACGGGAATCGGCCGCGTCATCCCGCTGACGCGGACCTTCTGCGTCGCGGCCTCAAGGTCGCAATTCGACGCCGAGAGGACGATGCAATCCCCCGCCGTCCCGGCCTCGAATTTGACCGCCTTGCTCCGATCCGTCGCGAGCGCCGTCACGGCCTTGAGCGCGGCGGCGAGTTCGTCCGCCTCGACCATGAAGGTCGGCCCGCCGCCCTCCGGGACAACCTGGGTCCAATCCGGGAACTCCTTGTCCACCAGTCGCACCGTCACGGTATCGGCCCGGCCCGTGGCGACGAAGCTCACCCCCTGGCCGTGCTCCCCGATCTTCACTACGAGTGTCAGTTCCCGCTCCGCTCCGGCCAGTTCCGCCAGAGGCTTGAGCGCCTTCCTGGGAATGAGCATCGGCCCCGGAAGCGCCGCCTCGCACGGGGCTTCGGCGATGGCCATCCGATGCCCGTCCGTCCCGACCATCCGCACGCCCGGCTCGCCGCCGACCTCCGCGCGCTCCAGGTAGCCGCCGTTCACGTTCACGCGGCCCTCATCCACGGAGGCGCAAAACGCGGTCTTTTCGATCAGCCGCGCGAGCGTCGCGCCGGGGATCAAACACCGCTCCCAATCGTTCCCCGGCCCCGGAATCGGCGGGAACTTCGCCGCGTCCATCGTCGCAAGGTCCAGGGAGGCGCCCCCGGACTCGACACGGAGCCATCCGCCGTCCTTGAGTTCCAAGCCCACGTCCGGCCCGGGCATGGCCTTGAGCGCGGCCCTGAGCTTCGCCGCGCCCACCGCGCACGCGCCGTTCACCGCGTCGCACTCCGCGCCCGCGAGATACCGCGTCACGGCGACTGCCAAATCCGTCGCCCGGACGGTAACGCAGCCGCCCTCGACCTCCAGCTTGAGGCAGCGGAGGATCGGAAGGCCGGCCCTCCGACCCACGGCCAGCGCCGCCGAGTTGACGGCGTTAACCAGGACTCGCTTGTTCACCAGTGCTTTCATCGTCAGTTCCCTTTCCTCTTGGCCGGACGATCGATTTTCTCGATCCGGGCCAGCTCTCCGAGAATGAAATCGATTTCGGCGATGTGGTCCTGGCTCGGGACCAAACGCCCCCCGAGAAGGCCGAGCGCCTTGTGTTCCTGTTCGCGGATCGACGCCAGCGCGTCGTAAGCGCGCTGAATCGCCGCGATTTGGCTTCTTGTCAGCATGCCAGTCCCTTTCCTCCGGGCATCATCGCCCTGTCGTGCTACGCCCAAATCTCGGCGTAGCGGCCCTTGTCCATGACGACGCCGGCGCTCATGGCGTCGATCAGCTGGGCGTCCTTGTCCGCGCCGCCGCCGTACATGACGACGCCGATCTGGCGCGCCTTGACCTCCGCGAACGCATCGAACGGACCGCGCGCCTCGCAACCGGCGGCGTACTCGGCCGTCAACCGGACCGCCTCGAAAAACTCCTTCATGGCCTTCTCCCTCCGGGCATCATCGCCCGCCCCGCGCCCCCGAGCTTCCCCGCCGTCAGGAAAGGGAATCACGGCGGATCGTCCCGAGGACGCGGGGCGGACGGGCCTCCGTAGAGGCCGGGCCGCGCTACCCGCGCTTTTTCTTCCCCGCTCCGTACCGCGCGGGGGCCGGGTTCTGACCCTTCGGGCTGTTTCTGTTACGCTCCGCCTGCTCCAGCTTGTTCATTCGCCAGCGGGTGTTCTTCTCCCGCTTCCGCGCGGCGCGAATCGCCTTATCGAGATTGAACAGCCTGTCCAGGCCGCTCAAGACGGCCTGGATACGCGCCCACTCCACCTCAGAGCATCCGAACAGCAGCAGGCAGGCGCTGTTCCGCGCCACGGCCTCAGCCTCGGCTTCGCTCTTGAATGTCGTATGCGTCCGCCAGAGTTCCATGTAATGCTCCTTTCCGTAGAGGCCGGGCCGCTTGCCGGCGGGGCTATTCGGCGTTTGCGTCGGCCTCCTCCGTCGCCCATACGCCGATGGGGCGCGGCTCCCCGCACGCGGGGAGGTGCTCCAGTTTCCTAGAGACATCCCATTCCTCCGAAAACGGCAGGAGCGCCGCCGCCGGGATGTAACCGAACGGCGCTCCCCATCCCACGATGGGGCTATCCCCGTAGGGGTCCTCGGAACGCTGACCTTCCCCGTCCCTGTCCCGGAGGGGGTAGACCCCCTCCTCGATGGGAAGCACGGCGCAGCGGAGAAGCCGCGCGCCGAACTGCTCCATTTGCTCGGCGGTGAGCTCCTTCCCCCGGAGTTCCGGCGGAAGTTCCGGCATGACGATCGCCAGCACTTCCGCCGCCTCGGCGGCGAGGTGGAGGGGGACGCCCCCCACCACGCGCTTCCCCCGGACCTGCTCCGGGGAAGAAATGTGGGTGATGGCCTCACCCACGATTCCCTTGGCCGTCAGCCACCGTAACGCGCCCGCGTGGCGCGTCACGATGATGTTTTCCAGTGGCTTCATGGTTCCTTCCTTTCCTTCCGAGCGTCCATCGCCCGCCCAGAGCCGCGAGTCTCACGGCCCCTGGCGGACGGGCGAGCGCGTGACCGCTCGCCTCGCCGCCAATCATCTAGAGCGGCGGAACTCCCCACAGTCCGCCGAGTTCGTTCGACCGGCCGGACGGCAACGCCAGCTTAAGGACGTACCCGCGCGGGTCTCCATCGAAAACCGGCTTGAGCCGCCCCGGCTTGCCCGCCTCGGAATCGAGGAGCGTACAGAGAAACCAAACCGCCTCCTTCGTCCGCGTCACCAGCTTGTCCCGCTTGGCGTTCCCGCCTCCGTCGTTGCAGTCGGATTCTGCGGCGCGGTGGAGCGTCCGCGAGGCCTTGCACAGCCGGAGCGCCACGGCCGACGGCTTGTGAAGGCCCTCCGACGCGCCGCCGACGATGCGGCCTTGGACGCTGAATTCCACGGTCAACCGCTCAACCAGGTCGCCGAACTCGGCCAAGTCATCGCGATTCATGGTCTGTCCCTTTCCCGGAGCAGACTCGCTCCACAAGGCCGCCGAACATCGTCTCGGCGGCCCTAGCAGCGGGCGGCTCTAAATCTCCGCGCGGAGGTAGACGCAATCGCAGTCCGCGCCAAGGTGGTGCACCAAGGCCGCAAAATCGCCCGGCTTGGCGCCCAAGTCCGTGGCCGCGACCGCTCGGACGCGCCTCTCGTCGTAGTCGTAGATGGCATCGGCCACGCGCACCGACCGCCCATTCGTGAGATTCCGCACCGACATCCCGATTCTCGTAGCCTTGCGTTTCACGATTTTCCCTTTCCTGGAGCGATTCGCCGCTCACGGAACCCCCGAGCGTTCGGAGGCTCCGGGCGCGGCGA
>CAZRFC010000070.1:0-13880 GCA_964598975.1 uncultured Mycobacterium sp.
AACGGATACAGCAGCGGTTCAGTGTGCCCGAAGTGCGAAATCAGACCGGCGAACCCGACCAGCAGGGCCAACAGCACCGAGTAGACGGTCTTGGTGAGGAACAGATTCGAGACCCGTTCGATGTTGCCGATCACACGTCGGCCTTCGCCAACCACGTGTGGCAGCGTGGCGAACTTGTTGTCCAACAACACGATTTGGGCCACGGCCCGGGATGCCGGGCTGCCTGATCCCATCGCAACGCCGATATCGGCGTCTTTGAGAGCGAGCACGTCGTTGACACCGTCGCCGGTCATCGCGACGGTGTGGTCGCGCGACTGCAGTGCGTGCACCATGGCGCGCTTCTGGTCCGGCCGCACCCGGCCGAAGGTGGTGCACTCGGCCATGACCTCGGCGAGCGCACTCGGTTCGGTGGGCAGTTCCCGGGCATCCATGGTTTCGCCGCGCAGTCCCAGCGAACCGGCCACCGCGCCCACCGACACCGCGTTGTCCCCGGAGATCACTTTGACGGTGACATGTTGGGAAGCAAAGTAATTGAGGGTGTCGCGGGCATCCGGTCGGATCCGCTGCTCGAGGACCACCAGGGCCACCGGGGTCACCCGGCCGGGTGCGTCTGCGGCGTCGACGCTGCGGTCCGACGATCCGAGGAGCAGCACCCTCAGGCCCTGCGCACCAATCTGTTCGGCTTCTGCTGCCGCCGGCGACCCGGGTGCCAGCAGCACGTCGGGCGCCCCGATCACCCAGTCGCCGTGCTCGCCGTAGGAGGCGCCGCTCCACTTGGTAGCGGATTTGAACGGCGCGGTCGCGGTCGCAGTCCAGCCGGGAGCCTGCGGGTAGGCCTCGGCGATGGCCTGCATGCTGGCGTTGGGCCGGGCGTCGTCGGCGGCCAGGGCGGCCAGCACGGTGGCGACCTGATCCCGGCCGCCCGGCCCGGACGGGCCGGCCAGCGGCCTGGCCTCGGCCAGTCGCATGCCGTTCTCGGTGAGGGTCCCGGTCTTGTCGGCGCACACCACGTCCACCCGGGCGAGACCCTCGATGGCGGGTAGTTCCTGGACCAGGCACTGCCGCCGGCCCAGTCGGATGACGCCGACGGCGAATGCGATGGAGGTCATCAGGACCAGGCCCTCGGGCACCATCGGGACCAGCGCGCCGACCATGCGCAAAACCGACTCCCGCCAACCGACTTCGGTAAGGAAGAGTTGGGTGTAGATGGTCAGCAGCCCGGCGGGGATGAGCAGGTAGGTGATGAACTGCAGGATCTTATTGATCCCGTTGCGCAGTTCGGATTTCACTAGGGTGAATTTGCTGGCCTCCTCGGCCAGCCGCACCGCATAGGCTTCCCTGCCCACCTTGGTGGCACGGTAGGCGCCGGTGCCGGCTACCACGAAACTTCCCGACATGACCGGGTCGCCGGTGCCCTTGGCGATGGCGTCGGCCTCGCCGGTGAGCAGGGACTCGTCGACTTCGAGTGTGGTGGTTTCGAGCAGTTCGCCGTCGACGACGATCTGGTCACCGGGACCGATCTCGATGATGTCATCGAGTACCACCTGATTCGGCGGCAGTTCCCGGGTCCCGGACTGTCGGCGCACCGTGGGTTTTGCCTGACCGACGATCGCCAGGTTGTCGAGGGTCTTCTTGGCCCGTAATTCCTGAATGATGCCGATGGCGCTGTTGGCAACGATCAACAGCCCGAACAGCCCGTTGATGAGCGATCCCGTGGCCAGCACGATTCCGAACAGCACCCCGAGGATGGCGTTGATCCGGGTCAGGACGTTGGCCCGAACGATCTCGCCGACGCTGCGCGAGGCACGACTGGGAACGTCGTTGGTTTTGCCGTCGGCGACTCTGGCGGCGACTTCGGCGTCGGTCAGGCCCTCGGCAACACTGAGCGTCATCTGATTTGTCTCTCTTCGCGCAAGCGGCTCATCGGATTTGTCTCTCTTCGCGCAAGCGACTCATCGGGTGAAAGTTCCCATCCTGTCCTGGTCGAAGTACTCCAACTGGAGCCGGTCGCCGCTGAACTTGGCCGTGGAAGTGCTTCCGGGCGGGGCGTTCTCGTTGGTCAGGTCGAAGGTGAACAGATCGCCGTCCCAGTGCTTCAGCGGGTATACCTCCGGTCGCGGCCCCAGCGCGAGGGTCAGCGTGCCGTCGGAGTCTGTCACGACGGCCGGGCCCCAGTAGTCGTTGGCGTAGGTGCCGGCGTAGGACGGCAGGGGGCGCGGTGGTGCGGAATCTGCGGGCGCCTGCTTGCCCGTCATTTCACCGAACGGCCGGTCCATCCCGGCGAAAGCGCCGGCGTACAGCGTGCGCCAGTCCTCACGCACCGTGCCGAACTCGACAAGGTCAGTGAACTCCGCGGTGAGGGTCTCGGCGACGCCGGTGGGCGTGGCATTGGTGAGTGCGACGATGGCGACGTCCGCGGAGGGGATGATGACGAAATTGGTTGCGGCGCCGAGGGCGAACGCGCCGGAGTGGCTGAACTGGACGCGCCCTGCCGGCGACGTGCTGATGTTGAAGCCGTAGCCGTAGAACCCTGACCGCATCGCAGGCTCGCTCGGCGGAGCGGACACCATCTGAGGTGTCAGTGCCGGCAAGAGGGCCGCGGGGTCCACGATCCTGGCCCCGTCATAACTGCCGCCGGCGAGCACAAACTTCAGCCAATGGGTGAGGTCGTTGACCGAGGCACTGACCCCGCCCGCCGGCGACTGTGCATCCGCGTCGCGGGTGTAGCGCGGTTGGTATCCGCCTTCGAACAGGACGTGGCCGACAGCCTTGTTGGACCTGGCCTGGTAGTCGGAGAACCGGGAACTGGTCGATGCCATGCCAAGCGGCCGGTAGAGCGCCTGCTCGCTGAGATCCTCCCAGGATTTTCCGGCCGCAGCGGCGACCGCCTCGGCCGCGGCCGTCACCCCGAAGTTGGTGTAGGCGTATGACGTTCGGAACGGCGCCAACGGCAGTTCACGAAGGCGTTCCAGAACTTCCCGGCGGCCGTAGCCGAGATCTTCGAGTAAGTCGCCGGCGTGGTCGGGCAGCCCGGACCGGTGCGCGAACAGATCCGCGACGGTGAGCATGCCAGTCACCGCGGGTTCGGACAGCGCGAACCACGGCAGGTGGGCGACGATCGGGCTGTCCCAGCCCAGATCGCGGATACCCACCTGATGGGCGACGACGGTGGCGGCGATCGGCTTGGACAGCGAGGCGAGCTGGAAGACGGTGTCGGCATCCACCCGCTCGGGATTGCGGGTGTCGCGCACGCCGAAACCTTTGGCGTAGATCGTCTTTCCGCCGTGCACCACCGCCACCGCCATACCCGGGATTCCGGAGGACTTCATCAAGTCCTCGGCGATGCCGTCGAGCTTGGCTACCGCGTTGCCCACCGCGTTGTCCGGCAGTGCCATAGCGGGCACCAACTGCGGGGGTTCGCCGGAAAACTGGGCAGGTCCGGGCCCCGGGGCGCTACAGGCGGTCAGCACAACGGTCAGCACCGCGACCACACCGCGCCCGGCGAGCCTCAAAGTCGCCACCACGGTTCCACCGCGGCGCCCGCCGCAGGGTTCACCCGGCCACCGGGCCTGGGCACCGCGATAGCGACCCCGGCGGCGGTCGCAGCGTCGACGAGTCGCTCGGCCGGCTCCGACCACGGGTGCGGTGCCAGCCGGAACGTGCACCAGTGGATTGGAACCAGAGTTCCTGCGCTGTCGCCGTTGAGATCACCATGCGCCCGTACCGCTTCCTCCGGGTTCATGTGGATGTCCGGCCAGGATTTGTTGTAGGCACCGATCGGCAGCAGGGTGAGGTCGAAGGGGCCGTGCCGGGCGCCGATGTCGGAGTAGCTGCCGGTGTAGCCGCTGTCACCACCGAAGTAGGCACGGTGCTGCGGCCCGGATATCACGAAAGACGCCCACAGCGTGTTGTTGCGGGACAGGAACCGCCCGGAGAAGTGCCGGGCCGGAGCGCAGGTCACAGTGAGGCCGTCGATCGAATGTGACGCACCCCAGTCGAGTTCGACGATGCGCGCCGGCGGAATTCCCCAGGACCTCAGGTGGGCGCCGACGCCCAGCGGGGCGACGAACACGCAGCGCTGGGTGCGGGCCAGTGCCCGCACCGTGCCCATGTCGAGGTGGTCGTAGTGATCGTGGCTGATCACCACGGCGTCCAGTGCCGGCAACGCCTCCAGAGCAAGCGGCGGCGGGTGCAGCCGCTCCGGACCGACGGTGCGAGATGGGGAACAGCGGCGGCCCCACACGGGGTCGGTGAGCAGCCGGTAGCCGTCGATCTCCAGCAGTGCGGTGGCATGTCCAAGCCAGGTGACCGACAGCGCTTCGGCGGCGGCGCGGGCGGCCGGCTCGGCAAGCGGCACCGGTTGTCGCGGCCGACTGTGCGATTGGCCCGAGAACATCTCGAACAGCACGAGCCGGTTCTCCTCGGCATCGATCTTGATCGCCGACGACGGTTCGAGGTTGTGAAACACCCCGTCGCGGTAGTTCGGCGACCCTGCTGCGACTGCCCGGATCGCCGCCGGGCCGGCGCCGAGCGCGGCGGGGGCGTCCCGCAGCGCCCGCAGCACCCATCCGCCGGCAGCGAGGGAGGCGCCCCCCGCGGCAAACCGCAAGGCAGCCTTACCGCCGGGGAGCAGGGCCGGCAGATCGGGCAGGCCGGGCACCCGTCAGGCTCCCTGGAACCTCGCCGGGCGCTTCTCGACCCGGGCGATCTGGGCCTCGATCACGTCCTGACTACCCCAGGCCCGGTCGAAGAGTTCCTTGTGCAAAGCGGATTGGTCCTCGTAGGCGCCGTCGTCGTTGAGAACCCGCTTGGAGTGGCGGACCGACAGCGGCGCCATCCCGGCGATCTCGGCGGCCCAGGCCTGCGCATCGGCAAGGTCGCCGATCCGGTTCGCCATTCCGGTCAGCAGTGCGGTTTCCGAATCGAGTTTCTCGGCGGCCAGCAGCATTGCCCGGGCGCGGCCGTGGCCGGCCAGCGAGGCGAGCCGGCGGATGCTCCAGTTGTCAAGGGCCAGGCCGTATCTGGCGATCGGGAACTGAAAGTAGGCGCCGGGCGCGACCACTCGAAGGTCGCAGATCATGGCGAGTTGGACACCGGCGCCGATCGCCGGCCCGTTGATCGCGGCGATCACCGGCACCGGGACTGCGTCGATCGCTTTGTTCAGCGCGATCGCCTTGTCCGGGAAGTTAGCGGCAAAGACGTCCCCGGAGAGGTCCGCGCCCGCGCAGAACACGGTGCCGGCCCCGGTCAGCACAATGGCCCGGACGTCCTCGGCGGCGGACTTCTCCACCGCTTCGCGAAGCGAGTCCACCAGTTCGGAGTTGAGCGCGTTGCGACGCTCGGGCCGCTGCAACTCGATGGTCGTCACGTCGCCGACACGCTCAATACCGATCATGCCGGTGAGCCTACTGGCCGGTTTGTGGACCGCGCCGTTCGCGGTGGGCCGCGTCGAGCAGCGCACACACCTCTTCGTCGGAGGTTTGGCCGAAATCGTCATAGCCCTGCCCGACCGCCATGAAGTCCGGCGGGGCGCCCAGACACACCACATCGTCGGCCACTTCCCGAAGATCCGCGATGGTCTCGCGGGCGCCGATCGGGGCGGCGAGCACCACCTCACCCGCGCCCTGGGCGCGGGCGACCAGGGCAGCGGCCCGGGCTGTCGCCCCGGTGGCGAAGCCGTCGTCGACGATCAGTGCGATCCGCCCGGCGAGGTCAACGCCGGGCCGGCCGCCGCGGTAGCGCTCGATGCGCCGGTGCAGTTCAGCGCGCTGGGCGTCCTCGACGGCCGCGATGGACTCGGGGCTGAGCCCGGTGCGCCGCAGGACAGCGTCGTTGAACACCCGCACGCCGCCGCCGGGACCCTCACCGATGGCGCCGAAGGCAAGTTCCGGCTGATAGGGCACCCCGAGTTTGCGGACCACCAGGACGTCCAATGGCGCGTGCAGGCTGGTGGCGACTTCGCTGGCAACCGGAACCCCGCCCCGGGGCAGTCCCAGCACGACCACATCCCGGCATCGGTAGGAGGCCAGTGCCGCAGCCAAGTGGCGGCCGGCCTCGACCCGATCGGCGAAGCGCTTCATGTCTCCATTGTGGCTACTGCGCGGAGAGCAGTTGGTAGGTAACACCCAGCGCGCGATAGGTGGGCTCGGCACGCCGGTCGCAGGTGATGAGCGGCAGTCGGTGCTCGCGGGCAGCCACCCCCACCAACCCGTCGTACACAGCTCCGCCGGCCAGGCCGGCAGCTGCGAATTCCGCCAGCGCCTCGGCAGTTCCGGCCGCCGAGACAAACCGGGAATCCGGGAAATTGGTCACCGCGAGTCGATACGCCGCCGCAGGGCTCAGCCGCTGGGGCGGAGGCAACCGGGTTAACACCGACATCAGCTCGACGGCGGCGTGGCCGGACAATCCGCGGCGGCACGGCAGAAGTCGCCGACCAGCCGACCGATGGAACGGATTCTCCCGCTGAACCAGGGCAAGCGCAGCGCTGGTGTCGAGCAGCACGTGCTCAGCGCTGGTCGGCAAGACGCAACTCCCGCACCTGCTCGGCGTCGAGTTCGGGGCCGCCGTCCGGAAGTAACAGCAGGCCGTCCTTTTCGACGAGTTCGTCGACTGCCACACCCTCGATCCGGATCGCGGCGCCGTCCAAGGAGATCTCCACCTCGCCCGCGGTGATACCCGCCTGTTCGCGCAACGACTTCGGCACCACCAATCGGCCTGCCTTATCGATGGTTATACGCATACCAAAAAATTACCAATTCAATGGTATGCCGTCACGCCAGCGAGTCGATCCAGGCCCGGTGCAGGGCCGCGTACCGTCCTTGCGCCTCGATCAGGACACTCGGCGCGCCGTCCTCGATGATGCGACCGTGCTCAAGCACTAGGACCCTGTCGGCGATCTCCACCGTCGACAACCGGTGGGCGATGATCAACGCGGTGCGGTCGGCCAGCACGGTACGCAGCGCGCGTTGAACCAGGCGCTCGCTGGGAATGTCCAGCGACGAGGTGGCCTCGTCGAGGATCAGCACCGCCGGATCGGCGAGGAAAGCGCGGGCGAACGCGACCAGTTGGCGTTGTCCGGCCGACAGTCGGCCACCCCGCTTCGCGAGGTCGGTGTCGTAGCCGTCGGGCAGTGCGGAGATGAACTCATCGGCGCCAACCGCCGCCGCGGCGGCCCGTATCTCAGCGTCGCTGGCCGAGGGCCGGCCGAAGCGGATGTTGTCGGCAACCGTTCCCGAGAACAGGAAGTTCTCCTGGGTCACCATGACGACGTGACGTCGCAACTCGCTCTGCGACAGGGCGCGCAGATCCACCCCGTCGAGGGTCACCGCCCCGCGGTCCGGGTCGTAGAAGCGGGCGATCAGCTTGGCGATGGTCGTCTTGCCCGCGCCGGTGGTTCCGACCAGCGCGACGGTCTGGCCGGCCGGCACCTCCAGTGTCATTCCGGAGAGCACCGCATGCTCGGGCAGGTAGCCGAAAGTGACCTCACGTAGAGCGATTTCACCGCGAGCCTCGGCAAGGGTCACCGGTGCGACCGGGTCGGCGATTGCGGGTTTCTGGGCGAGCACGCCGGCGATCTTCTCCAGCGCCGAGGATGCCGACTGGAAGGTGTTGAAGAACTGGGAGATCTCCTGCATGGGTTCGAAGAACATCCGCAGGTAGAGCAGGAAGGCGGTCAGGGTGCCGATGGTCATCTGGTCGTGCAGCACCCGGTATCCGCCGTAGAGCAGCACTACGCCGGTAGTCAGGTTCCCGACGAGTTTGACCGCCGGCATGAAGATCGCGAGCAATCGGAAGGTGCGCTCGTTGACTTCGCGGTAGTCGTCGGCGACCTCGTCGAAGATCTGTTGGTTTCGGGGCTCACGCCGATAGGCCTGGACGGCTTTGATCCCCGTCATCGTCTCGACGAACTGCACGATCACCAGTGCGGCGCTTTCCCGCACCTTGCGGTAGGTCTTGGCCGACTCGGTGGCGAACCACCACACCAGACCCACCAGGATTGGGAAGGCCGCCAGGCACATGAGACCGAGTCGCACGTCGAGGACGATCAGCAGGACCCCGGTCCCGGCCAGGGTCAACGCCGCTGTGATCAGGCTGTCGAAACCGTTCTCGAGCATGTCCTGGATGGCCTCGACGTCGTTGGTCGAGCGGCTCACCACCCGACCGGAGGTGTATCGGTCGTGGAAGGCGATGTCGAGGCTGCCGAAGTGGCGGAACAGTCGGCGTCGCAGTTCGAGCAGCACACGCTGCCCCACCCGTCCGGAGGCGTTGAGGAACACCATCCGGGCGACGGCCTGCACGGCCGCCAGACCGCACAGTGCGGCGACCACCGCCAGCAACTCACCCGCCGAACCTCCGGCCAGCAGGGGCGGGACGGCATGGTCGATGCCCTGTTTGACCAGAAGCGGAATACCAAGCCGCGCAGCGTTTTCGACGACCACCACCACGGCAAGTACACCGAGTAGGTACCGGTAGGGCCGCAGCAGCGCGCCCAGCAATGCCCGGGCCTCACGTCGGCGCGGAACCGTCTCATCGATGGGGTCGGCCCGCTCTTCCAGCTCACCGCGCCAGGAGGTCACCGGTTACCCCCCTCGGTGGCGGCGTACCCCGTGGCACGTCGTTGTTCCACCGCTTCGAGGTAGGCATCATCCAGTCGGAGGCGGCCGGTGTCGTCCTCCCAGCACGGGCGGGGCTCGCACCCGTCATCGAGTTCGTCGTCGGCGGCCAGCAGGTAGCGGTACCGGGGAACGTCGGCGAGCAATTGGTCGTGGGTTCCGATATGGGTGATGGTCGCGGCACCATCCACGGTGTCCAGCAGCGCCACCCGGTCGGCCAGCAGCACGGTGGAGGCTCGGTGGGCGACCACCACCGCGGTGACACCGGCCAGCGCCTCACGGAGCGACTCGGTCACGACCGCCTCGGTGTGGACGTCGAGCGCTGAGAGCGTGTCGTCGAGGACCAGCACCCGGGGTTCGGCCAGGATCGCCCGGGCCAACGCGAGCCGTTGGCGCTGTCCGCCGGACAGGCTCATCCCCTGCTCACCGATCCGGGTGTGCAGCCCGAACGGCAGGTCGTAGACGAACTGCGCCGCGGCGATGTCAAGGGCCCGTTCGAGTTCGGTGTCGCTAACCGGGTCGTCCGGTGGCCGGCCGAGCAGAAGGTTTTCGGCCACCGACATCGAGAACAGGGTCGGGTCCTCGAAGGCCACCGCAACGGTGCGCCGCAGCGTCGGCAGTGCCAGTTCCCGGATATCGATACCGTCGATCCGGATCGCTCCCTCGGTGACGTCGTAGAGCCTTGGCAGCAGTGCGGTCAGAGCCGACTTGCCCGAGCCGGTGGCCCCCACCAGCGCCAGTGTCTGTCCCGGTTCGACGGCGAGGTCGACGTGGCGCAGCACCCACTCGTCGGACCCTGGGAAACGCAAGCCGACGTCACGGAATTCGACCTTGCCGCCCGTGGCGGACCCGGGCGGATCAACCCGGGGACCGTCGTCGATTTCGATTGGGGCGTCGAAGATCTCGGCGATCCGGTTGGCTGCCGTCATTGCCTCCTGGGTCATCGACAGCAGGAAGCCGAGCGAGGCGATCGGCCAGACCAGCGAGAGCATCATGGTGATGAACGCCACCAACGTGCCCATGGTGACCAGACCGCGCCCCGCCGCGTAGGCGCCGAAGCCGAGCACGATGATCAACGAGATGTTGGGGATGACCTCCAGCAGGGTCCAGAACTTCGCCGACACCGCGACCTTCCGGATCTGGATGTCCTGGAGCCGGGCCGCCTGATCGTCGAACCGGTCGTAGACGTAGTCCTCCCGGCCGAACGACTTGACCGCGCGCACACCCAGGGCCGCTTCCTCGACGTGGGTGGCGACGTGCCCGGCCTGGTCCTGAGCGGCCCGCGACAGTCGGGTGAAGGTTCGCTCGAAGCGCAGCATCGTCCAGGTGATCGGCACCACCGACACCAGGACCACCACGCCCAGCGGCCAGTACATCGCCAGCAGGATGGCGGTGACCACGATGATCTGCAGAACGTTGAGCATCAGGAACACCAGGCCGAACGACAACAGCCGGCGAATCGTGCTGAGATCGTTCATCATTCGCGACAGCAACTGCCCGGACTGCCAGCGGCCGTGGAAGGACATCGGCAGGATCTGCAGCCGGGCGTAGAGATCCTTGCGGATGTCCGCCTCGACCCCCATGGTGGCGCGGGATACCAGCCACCGGCGAATGAACCACAGCAGCGCCTCGGCCACACCGACGGCCAGTGCCGCCGACCCCAGCACCCACAGCCCGTGCGGGTCGTGACGGCTCACCGGCCCGTCGATCACCGCCTTGGTGACCAGCGGGATGGCCACCGTGGCGATCAGGCCTGCGACCGCAGCCACGATCATCGCGATCCATCGAAAGCGGTAGGGCTGCAGGTAGGGCAGCAGTCGCAGCAGATCGGAAAACCCGCGAAACCGCGCCGGGCGGGCTGCGATGGAGGGGGCCGACCGAATCTCCACCACGCCAGTCGCCTCCTCGCCTCATCGTCGCACGGCCACGCCTAACACCCCTATACCCCCCGATCCGGCACTATGGGGACATGGACAGCAGCCCGGTTTCCCCGCGCGTGCTCGTGGTCGACGACGACCCGGACGTGCTGGCCTCGCTGGAGCGGGGCCTGCGGTTGTCGGGTTTCGAGGTGGCCACGGCGGTCGACGGCGCGGAGGCACTGCGCAGCGCCACCGAAACCCGACCGGACGCGATCGTGCTCGATATCAACATGCCGGTGCTGGACGGTGTGAGCGTGGTCACCGCTCTGCGCGCGATGGACAACGACGTTCCGGTGTGTGTGCTCTCGGCCCGCAGTTCCGTCGACGACCGGGTGGCCGGTCTGGAGGCCGGCGCCGACGATTACCTGGTCAAGCCGTTCGTGCTGGCCGAGTTGGTGGCGCGGGTCAAGGCGCTGTTGCGCCGCCGGGGTGCGACCGCGACGTTCTCCTCCGAGACCATCCAGGTCGGTCCGCTCGAAGTGGACATCCCCGGTCGCCGGGCCCGGGTCAACGGTGTCGACGTGGACTTGACCAAACGCGAGTTCGACTTGCTGGCGGTGCTGGCCGAGCACAAGACGGCGGTGCTCAGCCGCGCCCAACTGCTGGAATTGGTGTGGGGCTACGACTTCGCCGCCGACACCAACGTCGTCGACGTCTTCATCGGCTACCTGCGCCGCAAGTTGGAGGCGGGCGGCGCGCCGCGGCTTCTGCACACCGTCCGCGGGGTCGGATTCGTGTTGCGCACCCAGTGACGCTTTCCCGCATCGTTCGCCGCACGCCGTCACTGCGAACCAGGGTGGCGTTCGCTACGGCGATCGGGGCGGCCATCGTGGTGACGATCGTCGGCACCATCGTCTGGATCGGCATCACCAACGACCGCCTTGAGCGGCTGGACCGGCGCCTGGACGAGGCGGCGGGCTTCGCGGTCCCGTTCGTTCCGCGCGGTCTGGAGCAGATCCCACTGTCCCCGAATGTCCGCGACGTGGTGATCACGGTGCACCGCGGAAGCGAGGTTCGCTCCAACTCCGATGTCGTGCTGCCCGAACTCGACACCGATTACGCCACCACCGAGGTGGACGGAGTTCGCTACCGGGTGCGCACGGTGGCGATCCCCTACCCTGAGCCACCCACCATGTTGCAGGTCGGTGCCACCTACGACGACACCATCGCCGACACCAGAAATCTGCACCGAAGGGTGCTGTTGATCTGCGCCTTCGCCATCGGCGCGGCCGCGGTGCTGGGCTGGCTGCTGGCGGCCTTTGCGGTCCGCCCACTGCGCCGACTGGCCCAGCAGACCCGGGCGATCGACGCCGGCGACGTGGCACCCGACGTCGACGTGAGCGGCGCGACCGAGGCAGTCGAGATCGGCGAGGCGCTCAAAGGCCTGTTGGCGCGCATCTGGACCGAGCAGGACCGGACCAAAGCCGCACTGGATTCGGCCCGCGACTTCGCCGCCGTGTCGGCCCACGAGTTGCGCACCCCGCTGACCGCGATGCGGACCAATCTCGAGGTGCTGTCGACCCTTGATCTGCCCGACGAGCAGCGCGAGGAGGTGATCGGTGACGTCATCCGCACCCAGAGTCGAATCGAGGCGACGTTGGGCGCGCTGGAACGGCTCGCCCAGGGCGAGTTGTCCACCGCCGCCGATCAGGTCCCGGTCGACATCACCGAACTCCTCGACCGCGCCGCCCACGACGCGATGCGCGTCGACCCCGACCTGCACGTGTCGCTGACGCCTTCGCCGACCTGCATCATCATCGGTCTGCCGGCCGGGCTCCGGCTGGCGGTGGACAACGCGATCGCGAATGCGGTCAAGCACGGCGGCGCCACGCAGGTCCAGTTGTCGGCGGTCAGTTCCCGCGAGGGGGTGGAGATCGCCGTCGACGACAATGGCTGCGGGGTGCCTCAAGCGGAACGCAAGTCGGTGTTCGGCAGGTTCACCCGCGGGTCGACGGCGTCGCGACTGGGATCCGGCCTGGGTTTGGCCCTGGTCGCCCAGCAAGCCGAATTACACGGCGGCACAGCCGCTTTGGAGGACAGCCCGCTGGGCGGCGCCCGGCTCGTGCTCCGCCTGCCGGCGCCGCGCTGACTACTTGAAGTTCTTGTCCCACTTGTCGAAACCGGCCGCGGCGGCGGCAGCTTCGTCGAGGAACCACACCTCGGCGATGGTTTGTTCGTAAGCCGGGCTATCGGGGCCGTGGAACAGCATCGAATCGGCGTTTCCCTTGATCAGCCAGCCCTCGGGCCCGCTGCCGTCGGCGGCCGGCCGAGCCGATCCCTTGCCGTAGGGAGCGTCGCCGATCTCGGCGGCCGAGGCGATCCGAATCTTGACCTCCGACGGCGCGGTTTCGCCGCTCTTGATCACCATGGTCGCGTCCGCGGAGTGATCCTCCCGGATCACGGTGGCGGCCGATCCGGTCAACCCGAGGGCGTTGTCGCCTTCCTCGGCGTCCCACCGCAGGAAACCCGCCTTCCTGGCGCTCTCCTCGTTGGCGAACCACACCTCGGCCTCGATGGTCTCGTAATCCGCGCTGTCCTCGGTGAAGTAGCGCCCGGTGTCCTTGTCACCCTTGACGGTGTAGCCGGCGGGGCCGACGGTGCGAGCCGAGACCCGGATCGAGCCGGCGCCGTAAGGGGCCGCTTCCAACACGGCCGGGCCGCGCCCGTCCTCGATCTCCATGGCCACGTCGGCCTGGCGCTTCTCGACCTTCTCAACCTTGGTGGAGAAGGCCTTCTCGGCATGCTCGACCCTCTCCGAGACTTTGTCGGCGGCGCCGTGCAACTTGGCCGCCGCGGCAGTGCCGGCGGCGGTCACGGCCCCGGCCGCCTTGGCCAGTTCGAGGCCCGGATTCGGCTTCGCCGCGCCGGCCGAGACGGTGTGGACGATTGGGACCTCGCGGGTGACCCGCCGGATCATCATCGCCAAGGTGAGCAGCAGACCCAGCAGGAAGGCCAGGCCCATCAACCACCAGTTGAGGTCATGCATCAACGTGCTCCAATCTCACGGGATCCGGCGGGCAGATCTGCGATGGCCTGTTCCCGGCTGGTCCGGTGCACGGTCAGGACGGCGATCACCCAAGCCACCGCGGAGCCCGCCAGGAAGGCCAGCAGGTACCACAACCACTGTGTTACGAAACCCATCTCGACTCCCTCGATTGATCTGTGTGCCCTAGTTGACGGCGATCTCGGTGCGCCGGTTCTGCGCACGGCCGTCGGCCGTCTTGTTGCTGGCCACCGGCTGGGAGGCTCCCACACCCTTGGCCGTGACCGAGGCGGCCGGGACGCCTTGGGAAACCAGGTAATTGGCTACCGAATTCGCCAGACTGTCGCTCAACGGAACATTCACCGA
>CAZRFC010000071.1:0-13801 GCA_964598975.1 uncultured Mycobacterium sp.
TCAAGAAGGCTCCCGCCAAGAAGGCTCCGGCCAAGCGCGGTCGCCGCTAGGCTTCCAATACTTTTCGCGAATACGCCGCGGACCCAACGGGGTCCGCGGCGTATTCGCGTTCAGGGCGCCTTGGCGAGCGGGCTCGGCAGGTGATCGGCCGCGATCAGTTGCCCTTCATGCAGTGACAGCACCCAGGTACTGCCTTTGCGGTTGCGTGACTTGTCCGGCTTCACCCCGTCGCGGCTGCACCACCAGTCGATCAGATAGGGAATGACCTTGCCTTGCGAGCAGATGGCCGGTGTGCCGCCGAGAGCGGCGATCTCCAGCACCCGCTTGTGTGCGGCCTCCGGGTTTTCGGCGTAGGCCTCCTCGGTCAGGGAGGTCTCAATGGTGATCGGTTGTCCCATCTCCAGGGCCAGCGGCTCGATTGTCTGGACACACCTGGTCCGGTCCGCGGCATATAGGTCCGTGGCCCCGAAGGCCATCAGTTGCGGCACTAATGATTTGGCTTGCGCCCTGCCTTTGCGGTCAAGTGGCCGCTTGCGGTCGTCGCCGTGGTAGCGGGCTTTGCGTCCGGCTGTGGCGTGCCGAATGATCAGCACCGTCTGAAGGTCGGCGGGCTTCCTGTTGAACCGCGCGACAACCTTGCGGTCGTGCGGGTAGGTGAGCCGCTTGACAGCATCCGTGGGCGGAAGCCAGAGCAGCTGGTCCACCTCCTTGCCGGGCGCGAATTCGCCGCCGTGCGCCCGGGCCGCCCAGTAGTGGACGACCTTGGTGCCGGGCGGAATCGGATAGCTGATCCGACAGAGTCGTCGGCCCAGCTGTGCACGTTGCCCGGTTTCCTCGAGGATTTCCCGGACCGCCGCTACGGGTTCGGTTTCACCCGGGTCCACTTTGCCTTTGGGCAGCGACCAGTCGTCATAGCGTGGACGATGGATGACCGCGATCAGTGGGTCGCCGGACGCCTCGTCGGGCCGCCACAGCACCGCGCCTGCGGCAAGAACCGAAACGTGTTTGACCTCGGTGGCTTTCTTCTTTTGAGCCGCGGCCTTCTTCTGCGCCATATCGTCAGCCCTGCCGATGTTTTTTCATCAGCCATACCTGGTGGTCTCGAACATCGAGTCCACTTCTTGGCGCCGCGGTCCAACTCCCGTCAGCCGCCAACTCCCAACAACGCGTGGCCGGGTGCATGGCGGATTCGAACATCTCGTTGAGTTGTTCGGCGAGCCGCCGATCCTTTACCTGGGCCATCACCTCGACCCGGCGGTCGAGATTCCGGTGCATCATGTCGGCGCTGCCGATCCAGAACTCGTCGATCGCCTCGAAATGCATCACCCTCGAATGCTCCAGGAACTGACCCAGAATCGAGCGCACGGCGATGTTCTCCGAAAATCCCTTGACTCCGGGGCGCAACGCGCAGATGCCGCGTACCACAACCTCCACCCGCACACCGGCCTGCGATGCCCGGTACAACCCGTCGATGATCTGCTCGTCGACGATCGCGTTGGCCTTGAACCGGATTCGCCCGTTGCCGTGACGGCCATGAGCGGCGATCTCCCGTTCGATGCGCTCCAGGATGCCCTTGCGGATACCGTGCGGTGCCACCAGCAGATTGCGGTAGCTCACCTTGCGTGAATATCCGGTCAGCGAGTTGAACAGGTCGGTGAGGTCTGCGCCGATATCGGGCGCCGCGGTCAGCAGGCCGACATCCTCGTAGAGTCGCGCGGTCTTCGGGTTGTAGTTGCCGGTACCGATATGGCAGTACCGCCGGATCGTCGGGCCTTCCCGACGCACCACCAGGCATGTCTTGCAGTGTGTCTTGAGCCCGACGAGGCCGTACACCACATGCACGCCGGCGTCTTCCAACGCCCTGGCCCACTTGATATTGGCCTGCTCGTCGAACCGTGCCTTGAGTTCGACCAAAGCGACCACCTGCTTGCCGGCGTCGGCAGCCTCGATCAGCGCATTGACGATCGGTGAGTCACCGGAGGTCCGGTACAGGGTCTGCTTGATGGCCAACACATCAGGGTCCGCGGCGGCTTGTTCGATAAACCGCTGCACACTCGTCGAGAACGATTCGTAGGGATGGTGCACCAGTACATCGCCGTCGCGCAGGGTGGCAAAGATGCTCTTGCCGGTCTCACCGAAAGCCGGATGGGTGGCCGGCACGAAAGGCCGCTCCTTGAGCGCCGGGCGGTCGACGGCGTAGATCTGCCACAGCGCCGACAGGTCCAGCAGGCCGGGGACTTGCACGACGTCGCCGGGATGGACGTCGAGTTCCCGCAACAGCAACCCGAGCATGTGCTCTGACATGTCGTCGGAGACCTCGAGGCGCACCGGCGGACCGAACCGGCGTCGCGCGAGTTCGCGCTCCAGCGCCTGCAGGAGATCCTCGTCCCGGTCCTCGACGTCCATATCGGCGTTCCGCGTGATCCGGAAAGCGTGCTGCTCGACGATTTCCATCCCCGGGAACAGCACCGGCAGGAAGGCCGCGATGAAATCCTCCATCGGGAGGAACCGCGCGGACTGGCTGTCCGGGTCGGACTCCTTGAGGCGCACGAAGCGGTCCACGTTGTCGGGAACTTTCACCCGGGCGAAGTGTTCGGCCCCGTCCTCGGGTGAGCGCACGGCCACCGCGAGGTTGAGGCTCAATCCGCTCACGAACGGGAAGGGATGCGCCGGATCCACCGCAAGCGGGGTCAGCACCGGAAACACTTGCTCGGAGAAGTAGGCCGACAACTCGCTGCGTTCGGTTTCGCTCAGGTCCAACCAACTGACGATGTGAATCCCGTGCTCGGCCAACGACGGTTGCACCGACTCCCGGAACACCTGGGCGTGGCGGGTCGCCAATTGCTGGGTGCGCTCGCCGATCAACCGGAGCTGTTCCCGGGGGGACAGCCCGTCGGCGGAGCGCACCGACAACTGCATTTCGTCGCGGCGCTTGAGGCCGGCGACGCGCACCATGTAGAACTCGTCCAGGTTGGAAGCGAAAATGGCCAGGAACTTGGCCCGCTCAAGCAGTGGCAGCGAGGTATCGGCGGCCAGCGTCAGCACCCTGTTGTTGAAGTCCAGCCAACTCAACTCCCGGTTGAGGTATCGGTCCGCGGGCAGCGGGTCCTCCACCGGAGCCGAAGTTGCGGCCGGGGGAGCGTCGGGTGTGGGGTCGCGCTGTGGTGGGCCGCCCTCCGGTCGGGACTCGGTGTGCGCCTCGGTCATTACGTTATCATCCCCCAACGCGGGCATTTCGTGGTCGGCTGCGTGGAATCGGCAACCAACCGTTCACCCAGCGTGAAACCTCACCCGATGGCGTCGGCGGTGGCCGCACCGACACCGAGGTGCCGCGCTTCTGCGAGGTCTTCGGGGGTGTCGATATCGCAGCGCAGCCCAGGCCATTCGCCGACGAGTTCGACAGCGCCGGAATCACGATGCCGCCGTGCGGAATCGCTGCCGAACCGGGGATCCACCGGTACCCCGAAGGCGAACAGCGCCGAGGTCCCGGTCCCGGGTCGGTCCGCGACGAAGCTGCGTGAGTGTTGTGTCGCCGCCGCCAGCGCGGCGTCCAGCTCTGCGGCCCGCAGGGCCGGCAGATCCCCCTGCAGGACAGCGATGTTCGATGTCCAGCCCGCGACCCTGCCGCAGGCCGCCAGGATCGCGTTGTTGAGAGGGTCGAGGTGACCGGCGGGTGTCGGGTCGGCGACCACGACAGCCCCGAGCTCAGTGACGGCCGCGGCCACCAGAGGGTCCGGGGTCACCACCGTGATCGACCCCACCGTCGGCACCGCGCGGGCCGCGGTGAGGGTGTCCACCAGCATCGCCAGCACGACGCTCTCCCGCATATCGGGGCCGAACAGGTCCGAAAGCCGACTCTTGGCGGCGCCGAGTCGCTTGACCGCAATGATCAACCCGACGCCCATGGACGCCATCCTGCCAGCGCCCCTCTGATTAGCTTGAGAGGCATTCGGACGGAAGGGTGGGCAATTCGATGAGCCTGGGGACGGCGGCGGTGATGGGTGCCGGCGCTTGGGGTACGGCGATCGCCAAAGTGCTCGCGGATGCCGGCAGCGATGTCCGGTTGTGGGCACGCAACCCGGACGTGGCCGACGAAGTCAATTCCGCGCACACCAACAACCGGTACCTCGCCGATATCACCCTGCCGAGGCGAATCCGGGCCACCGGTGATCCGGCCGAGGCCCTCGACGGTGTGCGAACCGTCCTCCTCGGCGTCCCGTCGCAGACGCTGCGCACCAATCTGGAGGCGTGGCGCGGTCACATCGACCCCGGCGCGACGCTGGTGAGCCTGGCGAAGGGGATCGAACTCGGCACCCTGATGCGGATGAGCCAGGTGATCGCGGCCGTCACCGAAATCGACCCGGGGCAGGTCGCGGTGGTCTCCGGGCCGAATCTGGCCGACGAGATCGCCAAAGAGCAACCCGCTGCAACGGTGGTGGCCTGTTCAGACTCCGGCCGGGCGGTGGCGTTGCAGCGAGCGCTGAGCACCGGCTACCTGAGGCCCTACACCAATGCCGACGTGGCGGGTACCGAGATCGGCGGGGCATGTAAGAACGTGATCGCGCTGGCGTGCGGGATGGCGGCCGGGGTGGGGTTGGGCGAGAACACCGCGGCGGCGATCATCACCCGCGGGCTGGCCGAGATCATCCGGCTGGGAATGGCGTTGGGGGCGAAAACCACAACGCTGGCCGGTCTGGCCGGCGTGGGAGATCTGGTGGCCACCTGCACGTCGACGCATTCTCGCAACCGAAGTTTCGGGGTACGCCTGGGCCGCGGGGCAACCCTTGCGGAGGCCAGGCGCGCGACGGAAGGCCACGTCGCCGAAGGGGTCACCTCCTGCACGTCAATTCTGGCGCTGGCCTCCAGTTATGACGTCGAGATGCCGTTGACCGATGCGGTGCACCGGGTATGTCACAAGGGGCTGTCCGTCCACGAGGCCGTCGCGCTGCTGCTTGGCCGCACCACGAAACCGGAGTGAGCGAGCCCGATGAGCGCTTGCGCGAAGAGCAGGGAGCAGCAGTGAGCGCTTGCGCGAAGAGCAGGGAGCAGCAGTGAACGAGCGCTACGGCGATTCCACCCGCACCGTCAAAGCGGTGGACACCGAGGCTCTCGCCGGCCAGCCGGTGGCGCACACCCCGGTTCCGGCGTCGGCATTCCACCTGTCCGGTGACGAGGGCAGCGAAGCCCACGTCTACGGCCGTTACTCCAACCCGGTCTGGGTTCATTTGGAGGCCGCCATCGCCGAGCTCGAGGAGGCCACCTCGGCGCTGACCTTCGGCTCCGGCATGGCGGCGATCACAGCCGCGTTACGGGTCCTCGCGCGGCCCGGATCGGTGCTGGTGGTGCCTGCCGACGGCTACTACCAGGTGCGGCGGTGGGCGCACGAAAGCCTTGCGGCACTGGGCGTTACGGTTCGGGAGGCTGACGCCGAACAGATGTACGACGCGGCTGCCGAAGCCGACGTGGTACTGGCCGAGACGCCGACGAACCCGGCCCTGGACGTGGTGGATCTGCACCGGCTGGCGGTGATCTGCCGCAGCCGCGGCGCCCGGCTGCTGGTCGACAACACCACCGCGACCCCGCTCGGTCAGCAGCCGCTCTCGATGGGCGCCGACCTGGTGGTCGCCAGCGCCACCAAGGCCCTGGCCGGCCACAGCGATCTGGTCGCCGGATACGTCGCGGGCAGTCGACCGGAGCTGATGGATGCCATCGCCCGCGAACGCCTGCTAGCCGGACCGATTACGGGCGCACTGGAGTCCTGGCTGCTGCTGCGCAGTATCGGCAGTCTGGGCCTGCGCTTCGACCGGCAGTGCCAGAACGCGCTGGCCCTGGCAACCGCCCTGCACGGTCACCCCACTGTCCGATCGGTGCGCTACCCAGGCCTGCCCGACGATCCGTCGCACCCGATCGCGGTAGACCAGATGCGCCGGTTCGGCGGTCTGCTGTCGATCGAGTTGGCCGACGCCGATTCCGTGCACACTCTGGTGCGCCGAAGCGAACTGCTGGTCGCCGCTACCAGCTTCGGCGGGCTGCACACCTCCGTCGACCGCCGGGCCCGCTGGGGGGACTCGGTGCCGGCTGGGTTTGCCCGGATCTCGGCAGGCATCGAGGACACCGACGACCTGGTGGCCGATGTCCTGGCCGCTCTCGATGCGGTCGGGCGCGCACCGGACAGGTAGCCTCTCTAGCTTGTGACTTCCCGCCCCGGCTCCCGGATTCGCGTCGCCGTCGTCTACGGCGGCCGCAGTTCCGAGCATGCGATCTCCTGCGTATCGGCGGGCAGCATCCTGCGCAACCTGGACCAAGACCGGTTCGAGGTGGTGCCCGTCGGTATCGCGCGGGACGGTTCGTGGTTGCGCGATGACGTCAACCCCGCGGACCTGGCCATCACCGACGGCAAACTGCCCGAAGTCCGCGGTGGGAAGGGCTCGCCGCTGGACGGTGTCGGCGAGATCTTGGCCGGGGTCGACGTAGTCTTCCCGATCCTGCACGGACCCTACGGCGAGGACGGCACCATTCAGGGCCTGCTGGAAATGGCCGGGCTGCCCTACGTTGGTGCCGGGGTGCTGGCCAGCGCAGCCGGGATGGACAAGGAATTCGCCAAGAAGCTCATGGCCGCCGAAGGCCTGCCCATCGGTGACTACCTGGTCCTGCGGCCCGGGTGCAGTGAGCCGACCGCCGAAGACCTGTCCCGCCTCGGTTTTCCGATGTTCGTCAAACCCGCCCGGGGCGGCTCATCGATCGGGGTGAGCAGGGTCACCGAACCTGCCGGGCTGACTGCGGCGATCGCGGAGGCCCGCCGGCACGACCCGAAGGTGATCGTCGAGGCCGGTATCGACGGCCGCGAATTGGAATGCGGGGTCCTGGAATTCCCGGACGGGGCGTTGGGGGCGAGCACGATCGGAGAGATTCGGGTGGCGGTCGCTGACCGCGACTGCGACTCCCCGGGCTTCTACGACTTCGAGACCAAGTACCTCGACGACGCTGCTGAACTCGACGTCCCGGCAGCCGTCGATGACCGGACCGTAAAATTGTTGCAGGACTTGGCGATTCGAACTTTCACCGCCTTGAATTGTCAGGGTTTGGCACGGGTGGACTTTTTCCTCACCAAGGACGGGCCGGTGATCAACGAAATCAACACCATGCCCGGGTTCACCACCATCTCGATGTATCCCCGAATGTGGGGCGCCAGTGGTGTGGATTACCCGACCCTGCTCGGCACCATGGTCGAGACCGCCCTAGCCCGCGGCACCGGTCTGCGCTGAGGCGCCTCAGGGTTTGCCGGGCCGGATCGGAACAGCCGGCATGGTCTGTTCGATCACCTTGGACAGGGTCTGGATGGGGGACGGCCCGGACCCGTCGGGCAGCGTCAACGCGATGTAGACGGGGCGGTCCACACACAGCCAGGTGCTCCGCCGGGATCCACTGTCCTGCAGTCGAAACCACTGCACCTGGTCGACCATCTGAATCGGCGCGCCGACGACGAATTCCGCCGGCCGGTCCAGCCCGCAGCGCATGACGACCGGTTCGTCCGCATTGCGCCAGGCTGCGGTTCCGGCCGGGGTGGGTTGGGCGGTGTCAGCACGCCGGTAGTCGCCGAGTCGGTCGGGCAGTGTCGCCACAAGCGCCCGGCACTCCGGGCTCTCGGACTGTGGTGCGGGCACCCCCGCGATCACGACCGGGGCGGGCGGGGTTCGTCGGGAGGCGGCGACCGCAAGAATCCCGGCCACGGCCAACACCGCCACCGCCAGTGCGGCGACGATGAGAGCGCGGGGCGGTCCGTCGGTATCGCCCTGCACTTAGCCACCTCGCCGATCGGTCCTACACTGACGTGCTCAAGGTACCGCAGGGGGAGGGCAGTCAATGATGAGCGACGACTCCGCTGATGCCACTCTGCACGAGGTCGGCGAATTCGCCGTCATCGACCGGTTGACCCGTGGCCGAATCCACTCGGCGGGGGTTGCGGTGGGGCCCGGCGATGACGCCGCGGTCCTCGACGCCCCGGACGGACGGGTCGTCGTCACCACCGACATGCTCGTCGAGGGCAGCCACTTCCGGCTCGACTGGTCCACCCCCTTCGAGATCGGCCGAAAGGCCATCGCGCAGAACGCCGCCGACCTCGAATCGATGGGCGCCCAAGCCACCGGGTTCGTCGTGGCTTTCGGTGCGCCGCGCAATACCCCCGCGGCCAGAGTCGCCGAACTGGCCGATGGGATGTGGGCCGAAGCTTCGAAGACCGGTGCGGGGATCGTCGGCGGCGACCTGGTGTCCAGCCCGCACTGGGTGGTTTCGGTCACCGCACTCGGTGATCTCGGCGGCCGCGCGCCGGTGCTCCGAAGCGGTGCGCGGGCCGGTTCGGTGATCGCCCTCGCCGGTGATCTCGGGCGCTCGGCAGCCGGGCTGGCCCTGCTGCATAACGAAAGTGGCCGGCCTGGTGACGAATTCGACGACCTGCGGGCGTGCCATCGCGCACCCCGGCCCCCGTATGGGCAGGGCAGGGCTGCCGCCGAGGCCGGGGCCCAGGCGATGACCGACGTCTCCGACGGACTGCTGGCCGACCTCGGTCATCTGGCCGTCGCCTCCGGTGTGGTCATGGACCTGCGCGGTGCGACATTGCGCGAGGACGTCGACGTCGTCGCCGACGCGGCGCGACTGGCGGGTGTCGACCCCTGGTCGCTGGTACTGGGTGGCGGCGAGGAACACGCCCTGGTGGCCTGCTTCCCGGACTACCCGCCGCACGGCTGGCGGGTGATCGGGGCGGTGCGGTCCGGTACCCCCGAAGTGCTTCTCGACGGCCGTCCGTGGACGGGTCGACCGGGGTGGCAGTCCTACGACTGATCCGGTCCGGTTAAGTTGTCACTCCGTGACCGCCCGGCCCCTGAGTGAACTCGTCGACGACGGCTGGGCGCGGGCGTTGGAACCGGTAGCCGACCAGATCGGTGCGATGGGGGAGTTCCTGCGCGCTGAGCTCGTCGCGGGCCGGCGTTACCTACCGGCCGGCCCTCACGTCCTGCGTGCGTTCAGTTTCCCCTTCGACGATGTTCGGGTTCTGATCGTGGGCCAGGATCCCTACCCGACACCCGGGCATGCGGTGGGGCTGAGTTTCTCGGTGGCTCCGGACGTTCGGCCGCTGCCACGCAGTCTGGCCAACATTTTCACCGAGTACAGCGCCGACCTGGGTTACCCGCAGCCCGGCAGCGGAGATCTCACCCCGTGGGCGCAGCGCGGCGTCATGCTGCTCAACAGGGTCCTCACGGTGCGCCCCGGCACCCCCGCGTCGCACCGGGCCAAGGGCTGGGAAGCCGTCACCGAATGCGCTATCAGAGCCCTGGTAGCCCGCGATCAGCCCTTGGTGGCAATCCTGTGGGGCCGCGACGCCGGCACGCTCAAGCCGATGCTGGCGGGCGGGAGATGCGCCGCAATCGAGTCGCCGCATCCCTCGCCGCTATCGGCGAGCAGGGGGTTCTTCGGCTCTCGGCCGTTCAGTCGCACCAACGAACTGCTGGCCGGGATGGCTGCCGATCCGGTGGACTGGCGCCTGCCCTGAAACCGCGGCGGGCGGTTTCTAGCCGCGAGCGACCTTGCCGGCCTTGATGCAGGAGGTGCAGGCGTTGACACGTTGCTTGTTTCCGCCGGGGCGGGTCAGCGCGTGGACCGTCTGGATGTTCGGGTTCCACCGGCGGTTGGTCCGGCGGTGGGAGTGCGACACCGACTTGCCGAACCCGGGGCCCTTACCGCAGATGTCGCAGACGGCAGCCATGTCAGAAACTCCTCAAGTGATCAGCGTTCAGGGGCCACGGGCGGTTGCGCTCGAACGCGCGAACAGGCCGCGCGGGTGACCCAGCCCAGTAAGGATACCGGCGCAGTGAACGGTTTACCAAAATGCCCCACAGCAGGCGCGGGCGGCGGAGGTCGGGCGTCGGTCGTCCTGGCTAGGCTGACCCACGGTGAGATCGGGAGGTGGGCATGGCCGAGCGGCGTCTGGACGCGTCCGCCCTGCGTGATTGGGCACACACCGCCGTCGGCGACCTCATCCGCTACACCGACGAGATCAACGCCCTCAACGTCTATCCGGTGGCCGACTCCGACACCGGCACCAACATGCTGTTCACCCTCCGCTCAGGTCTGGTCGACGCCGATCCGGAGGCCGCGAGCGGGGACGTGAGCGCCGTCGCGGGGGCACTGGCGCGCGGTGCGCTGAACGGCGCGCGGGGAAACTCCGGGGTGATCCTGTCCCAGATCCTGCGTGCGCTGGCCGAGGTGACCGCCGGTGCCGCGGCCGACCGCGATATCGCCGATGTCGACACCCGCCAGCTGGGCGCGGCCCTGCGGCATGCACTGGCACTGGTAGTCGCCGCCATGGGCGGTGAACTGGTGGCCGGCACCGTCGTGTCGGTGTTGCAGGCCGCAGCCGAGGCCGTCGAACAGGCCGCCGATCAGCACGCCGGACTGGGCCAGGCCCTCGCCGCCGCCGGTGAGGCTGCCGCCGAGGCCTTGGACCGCACTCCGGATCAGCTGCCGGTGCTCGCCGAGGCCGGGGTGGTGGACGCAGGCGGGCGGGGCCTGCTCGTGCTGCTGGATGCGCTGACCTCGACGATCGCCGGCCATGCCCCCACCCGCCGCACCTACCGGCCGGCCACGCCGCCGGCCCGCCCCGACCTCAGCGAGGTGCCGCCGCCGCAGTTCGAGGTGATGTATCTGCTTGGCGGGGTCGACGACGAGGCGCTGCGCGGGTTGCGTGCGGTGCTGGAAGTCCTGGGTGACTCGGTGGCGCTGGCGCCCGCCGCCGACGGCCGCCATTCGGTCCATGTCCACACCGACGACGCCGGGGCGGCGATCGAGGCCGGGCTGGCCGCCGGAGCGGTCAGCCGGATCCGCATCTCCGCGCTGGACACCGGCCGGGTGGCCCCCGGCGGTTGGACGCGGCAGCGGGCGGTGCTGGCCGTCGTCGACGGGGACGGGGCCGAGGAGTTGTTCGGTGGGGAGGGGGCCTGTGTGGTGTGTCCCGACGCCGCTTTGGTGGACCCCGCCAACGGGGTCAGCGCCGATCAGTTGCTGCGCGCGCTGGTCGATACGGGTGCAGGCCAGGTGATGGTGCTGCCCAACGGGTACGTCTCCGCCGAGGATCTGGTTGCCGGTTGCACCGCGGCCATTGGATGGGGGATCGACGTGGTGCCCCTGCCTTGCGGGTCGATGGTGCAGGGCCTGGCGGCCCTCGCGGTCCACGACGCGGGTCGTCAGGCCGTCGACGACGGATACACCATGGCCCGGGCGGCCGCGGGGTCCCGGCACGGATCAGTGCGCATCGCCACCGAGCAGGCACTCACCTGGGCCGGGGCCTGTCTGCCCGGGGACGGGCTGGGAATCTCGGGCGACGAAGTGGTGGTGGTGGATCCTAATCCGGTCGCTGCCGCAGCCCGGCTCATCGACCTGTTGCTGGGGCCTGGTGGGGAGCTGGTGACAGTTCTGCTGGGGGCGGCCGCCGACCCCCGCACCGAGGAGGTCGCGGAAGTCCTGGCCACACACGTCCACCGGCGCCACCCCGGCACCGAGTTCAGCAGCTACCGCACCGGCCACCGCGGTGACGTCCTGCTCATCGGGGTGGAGTAGAGCCGTGGTGTCCGTTGGCGATCGCCTGGATTCGGTGTTGGGCGCCAAGGCTGCCGGCCGCCTCGACGAGGTGTTCGGCATCCGGACCGTTGACGACCTGCTGCGGCACTACCCCCGTAAGTACAGCGAGGGGATGTCGGTGCGGGGCGAGGACGACGCCCCACCCGAGGAGGGTGAACACATCACCTTCGTGGGGGAGATCGAGAAGGCCGACGTGCGGTGGACCAACCGGACGCCGCGCCGGGAGTACGTAGTGATCACGCTGCGCAACCGCAGACCCAGGGTCACCGCCACGTTCTTCAACGCCAAGTACCTCAAGAAGCAGTTGGTCGAGGGCACGAGGCTGATGCTCTCTGGTGAGGTGAGCTACTTCAAGGGCACCATGCAGCTCACCCACCCGGCCTATCTGGTGCTGAATTCGCCGTCCGGCCGACTGGGCGGCACCAAGTCGCTGAAGACCATCGCCGACACCGGTCGCGACGGCGACGGCGAGTTCGACATGTCGGTCTTCGAGCGCGACTTTTTCCCGATCTACCCCGCCAGCGCCAAACTTCAGAGCTGGGACATCTACGCCTGCGTTCGCCAGGTACTCGGTGTTCTCGATCCGATCCCCGAGCCGCTGCCGGAATCGGCTCTGCGGCAACAGAATCTGGTCAGCGAGGACACCGCGCTGCGGGCTATTCACATCGCCGAGAAACCCGCCGAGCGCGACCAGGCGCGTCGACGGCTGACCTTCGACGAAGCCGTCGGCCTGCAGTGGGCGCTGGTCCAGCGGCGTCACAGTGACCGCGCCGACTCCGGGCCACCGGCACCATCCCGGACTGACGGCCTTGCCGCGGCGCTGCGTGAACGGTTGCCCTTCGACTTGACCACGGGTCAGTGTGAGGTCCTCGACGTCATCTCTGGAGAACTGGCCGCCACCAAGCCGATGCACCGACTACTGCAGGGTGAGGTCGGCTCCGGCAAGACCATCGTCTCGGTGCTTGCGATGTTGCAGATGGTCGACGCCGGCTACCAGTGCGCAATGCTGGCGCCCACCGAAGTCCTTGCGGCCCAGCACGCCCGGTCGGTGCGCGATGTACTGGGTCCGCTGGCGATGGCCGGCCAGTTGGGCGGGGCGGAGGGCGCCACCCGGGTGGCACTGCTGACCGGTTCGATGTCGGCCGCGCAAAAACGTCAGGTGCGCGACGAAGTCGCCTCCGGCGAGGCCGGCATCGTGATCGGCACCCATGCGCTGCTCCAGGACGCAGTCGAGTTCCATCGGTTGGGCATGGTGGTGGTCGACGAGCAGCACCGGTTCGGCGTGGAGCAGCGAGACCGCCTGCGCGCCAAGGCTCCTGAGGGCGTCACGCCCCATCTCCTGGTGATGACGGCAACGCCGATACCGCGCACCGTCGCGCTGACCGTATACGGCGATCTGGAGGTCTCCGAGCTGCGTGAGCTTCCCGGCGGCCGCCAACCCATCATCACCAACACCGTCTTCATCGGCGAGAAGCCGAGTTGGCTGGATCGAGCGTGGGCTCGGATCAGGGAGGATGTCGCCGCCGGACGCCAGGCCTACGTGGTCGCTTCCCGCATCGATGAGTCCGACAAGATCGTCGGCGAGGGGCCGCAGCCGGTCACCGTGATCGCCCTGCTCGAACACCTGCGGCACGGGCCGCTGCAGGGTCTGCGCCTGGGCCTCATGCACGGACGGTTGCCGTCTGATGAGAAGGACGCCGTGATGGCCGCCTTCCGGGCGGGGGAGATCGACGTTTTGGTCTGCACCACCGTCATCGAGGTGGGTGTGGACGTTCCCAATGCGACGGTGATGACGGTGATGGACGCCGACCGGTTCGGCGTGAGCCAGCTACACCAGTTGCGGGGCCGGGTCGGCCGCGGCGCCCATCCGGGACTGTGTCTGCTGGCCACTCGGCTTCCGGCGAGCTCCAAGGCCGGCGATCGGTTGAAGGCGGTGGCGGCAACCTTGGACGGTTTCGCACTGGCGCAACTCGACCTTGAGCAGCGACGAGAGGGAGATGTGTTGGGCGAAAACCAGTCCGGTCGGGCGCGCAAGCTGCGCTTCCTGTCGCTGGTCGAGCATCTCGATGTCATCCTCGCCGCGCGCGAGTTGTGTGAGTCGGTGTTCGCCGCCAACCCGGACAGCCGTGGCATGGCGCTTCTGGCCGGGCAGTTCACCGACACCGACCGG
>CAZRFC010000072.1:0-13781 GCA_964598975.1 uncultured Mycobacterium sp.
TTCATCAAAGCCGAGGTGGTCTCCTTCGATGATCTGGTGGCGGCAGGTTCGATGGCGGCCGCCAAGTCGGCCGGCAAGGTCCGCATGGAGGGCAAGGACTACGTGATGGCCGACGGCGACGTGGTGGAGTTCAGATTTAACGTGTAAGCGGGTTCCCCCGTCGGCTCGCTAGAATTCTGTACATGACGACGCTTCCGTTGGCCGAGGTGCGGGCCAACCTTTCCAAGCTGGTAGACGAGGCGTTCGTACCCATCAGCGGATCGAGGTCACCCGGCAAGGTCGTCGCGCGGCGGTGATACTCAGCGCCGACGACTATGACTCGCTCGTGGAGACACTAGCCATCCTCGGCGATCAGGAAACGATGCGGGAACTTCGTGAGGCCGAGGCCGAAGCAGATGCCGGGAAGGTCTACGCACTCGAGGAGGTGACTGAGGAGATGCGCGCCGCCGGGCGGCTCCCGGGGTGACCTATCGCATCGAATTGACCCGAGCCGCAAAGAACGCACTAACTCACGTCCTGCCGGAGGCGGTGGCTGTAGCGTGTTGGGAATTCATCCGTGGCCCACTCGCCGACAATCCTCATCGAGTTGGAAAGCCGTTGCGTGATGAGCTGGAGGGTCGCTACTCGGCCCGGCGCGGCGAATTCCGAGTGATCTACCAGATTTTCGACGACCGTGTTGTCGTCCGCGTAATCCACGTCGCACACCGCCGTGATATTTATCGGTAAAGCGACGTGGTGGAGTTCAGATTTCACGTTTAGACACCGCCCGGGCAGTGGCATCACGGTAGGCGTCAATGATGCGCAAGTGGGTGTCGCGCGAGGACAACGGTCACGATCGATGACGGGCTGTTGCAGACGTTGATCCGGGTGGAGAGCGCCCGACGGCTTGCCGCGCGAGGCGGAACAGACCCGAGGGCTAGGTCTGCCCCGCGCCGTGAAACTGTCGACCATCTGCATAAGTCCGTACCGCAACTGGTTCAACTGCTGAGTCCACCTCATGGCAGCCACGACAGTCGTGCCCGGACTCGGGACAAACGGCTGCGGTCTGTTTGTGTCGACGTAAAAATTCTCCTGTTTGTGGGTTGATGGTGTTCGGCGCGGTAAGGCCGTATCCGCGTCGAGGTCATTTCTGTTCGTCACCGGCGTGACGCTCACCGCACCTGAGAATCCACCACGCGTTCAGGAATAGGCTCTCCCCCCATGGCAACCGGTTCCCACGATGGGTAAGGAGGTGGCTGGACGCCCCCGTTACTCGATGGCAAGGAAAATCGGCATCGCGTTCCTCGTCTTCGTCGCGATATGCCAGGTGATCGGGGTTATAGCGCTCACCATTTGGGCTGTGGATATCGCGTTGTTGATCGTGGGTACGCCGTGATCCCCAATCTCGGTGGCCCGCGCGCTGTGGAATTCCGGTTCACCGGCCGGCCGACTACGATATGGCAGCCGCTCAAAGGGTCGAGGCGGTCTTCGTCCAGTCGGGGGTCAGATATGTCGATGGCAGTGATGGGGTCGTGACCAGACCGGTCGCGGCACTGTCGGTGGC
The DNA here is from genome assembly GCA_964598975.1 of uncultured Mycobacterium sp. Lineage (GTDB taxonomy): Bacteria > Actinomycetota > Actinomycetes > Mycobacteriales > Mycobacteriaceae > Mycobacterium. The sequence goes on from CAZRFC010000072.1 coordinate 1,544, forward strand.
CTCCCGCAGGTTTCTGAACGGCTGTTCCTCCGGACTGGGTGAGCGCACCGCGTTGGTCGAGGTCGCGGTGCGGGGAGAATTGTCGCGGTTCGACCTGGCCGCCACCGAGCGCATCCGGGCCGGCGTTCGTTCGCTGTGTCCGCAGGATCCCCTTCCGCTTGTGCGGCAAGCAGATTGGCCGAACGTGTTCGTCGGGTCTGAACCCGATGCCGGCGAAGACCCGATGGAATGGCTCGGTCGTTGGATGATCGCCCTCACGGTGGCGATCCAGCGCTGGGGCCGCGATCCGGTCTGGCGTGGCCGGGTGGTGGAGGCGGAATCGGGTCGTCTCCTGCTCGCCATCCCGTGGCGACGGCAAAAGTTCTTCGACGACGCCGTCAACCTCACGCTGAAGCTGCTGTCGACGTGGATCTGGCAAGGCGCCGAACGGCCCGCCGCGCCCATCGTGAACGACCACTTCGGCGACCGGTGGCTGTCCATCCAGAACGCGGGCTTGAACCCGATCACATTGCGGTTCATCCAGGCCGCAGTCGCACGAGGCTTCCCGGTTGATGTACTGCCCAGTGCCGTTCAGATCGGGTGGGGAGCGAACGCCCAGTTGTTCGACAGGTCACTGATCGGGACCAGTAGCTGGATCGCCTGTGCCCTTTCGCGGAACAGATGGAAGACCAGCCAGATGCTCAGGCGCCACGCCGTGCCGGTACCCAACGGCCGACTCGTCGTAGATATCGCGCAGGCGCAGCGGGCTGCGGCGGATCTCGGTTGGCCGGTTGTGCTCAAGCCGACCATCTCCGACGGCAGTGGCGGTGTGACGGCCGGGATCGCCGACCTGGAAACGCTCAACCGCGTGTTCGAAGAGGGCGCAAAGACGCGCCGCAACGCTGTGCTGGAAAGCCATATCAGCGGCGAGTACTACCGGTTGATCGTCATGCACGGCGTCCTGCTGTCGGCTGTTCGGCGCCGGACCAGTGGAGTTGTCGATGTCACGGACGCGGTACACCCGGACAATGTTGCGCTGGCCCGACGGGTGGCCCGCCTGATCGGGCTTGATGTCGCCGGCGTTGACGTGATCGCCCCCGACATCGGCCAGTCCTGGGTGCGGGGCGGTCTTGCGGTGTGCGAGGTGAACGCCCAACCGGAGCTGTCGGAGCATTGGCGTGCGAACCGGGAACGAGACGTCGCGGGGGAGATCCTGGACGGCCTGTTCGTCGTCGCTGGCCGGTCCGCACGCATCCCCACCGCCGCGGTCACCGGCGGGGACCACGCTGGCCGAAGCGCCGAACTCCTGCAACGGATCTGGACTTCCTCGGGCACCCCCGCCGGTGTGTGCACCACCGAGCTCCTCCGTATCGGTCCGGACCTCTACAGCGACCAGGATCCGGCCGCACGGGCCGGTGTCCGGGCCATCCTCATCGACCCGGGGATGCAAGCCGCCGCCTTCGAACTGCCGGCCCGGCAGTTAGCCGCCACCGGCCATCCATGCGATTGGTACGGCGTCGCCGGACTGCTGGGCGTCCACTCCGGCGGCCCGGAGGCCGAGATGGTGGAGCGAGCACGGGAGGCCGTCGTGTTCAACGCCGACGACCCGGCATGTCTGGCGGTGCGTTCCAGGGCGCGGACCTCCCGGCACATCCTGGTGAGCAGTCACCGCGGCAATGCCGCTCTCGCCGACCATCTACGGGCCGGCGGGGAGGCCGTGTCGGTCGATGACGGAGGACGGATGGTCGTGGCAGTCGGCAGCGCCGAAACCCACCTGCTGCAGTGGTCGGGGGATCCTGCGGCATTATTCGCCGCGGCTCTGGCTTGGGCACACGGTATCGACGCCGAGAGCATCAGCCGCGCTCTGAGTCAGGGAACGCCATGACGGGCGCTCCCGAGTTGCGCATCATCAACCGCCGGTTCCTTCTGGGATGTTCAGACCGCCTGGCGGAGCGAACCGCGCTGGTCGAGATTGCGGTTCCCGACCACGTCGTGTTCGACGACGCCGCCGAGACCCGGATTCGCGCGGGCATCGCCGCTCTGCACCCGGAGGAGCCGCTGCTGCGCACCACCGACAACGATTGGCCGGACTCCTTTCTAGTGGCCGGTCCGCCGGATCAACCCGGCGACCCGGTGATGCAGCGTCTTGGCCGCTGGCTGGTCGCCGTCACGATCACCATCCAGCGCTTCGCTCGAGAACCGGTATTTCGCGGGCGGGTGAGCCGTTGCGATCCACAGCGGTTGACCTTGGCGCTGCCCTGGTACCGGGAAGCTGTGTTCAACGAGTCGCTGACGCTGGCTCTGCAGCTGGTCGGACAGTGGGTGGGTATCGGATCGGCCAAGGCCGCCGAGCCGACCTTGAGTGGGCACTTCGGTGAGCGGTGGATGGGAATTCGAAACGGCGGCGTCGCCCCGTACACGCTCAGTTTCATCCAGGCGGGCGCACTGCGGGGTATCCCGTTCTCGGTGTTGCCCAGTTGTGTGCAGCTCGGTTGGGGCGCCAACGCCGAGCGTTTCGACATGTCGTTCAGCACGGAAACCAGTTGGATGGCCAACTCACTGGCCAAGAACAAGGCGAAGACCAGCCGGACGCTGGCCGCCGCATTCCTGCCTGTCCCCGACTCCCGGGTGGTCTCAGACGTGGAGGCCGCCGAACGGGTGGCCAATCAACTCGGTTGGCCGGTGGTGATCAAGCCGCTGAGCCAGGAACTCGGCAGCGGTGTGGTCGCCGGAATCCCGGATGCCGCCACCCTGCGGCAGACCTTCGGCCGAGCCGCCAAGTACAGCCCCGGAAACGTCGTGATCGAAAATCACATCGACGGCGACGACCATCGCATGCTGGTGGTCAACGGCCGCATGCTGATGGCGGTGCGGCGCGTTCCCGCCGGAGTCACCGGCGACGGTGTCCACACGGTGGCCCAACTCGTCGAGGCCGCCAACACAGATCCGCGGCGCGGCACCCACCGCTACAGCCTGCTCAAGAAACTCGTCTTCGACGACGAAGCGGCGAGCTGTCTTGCCGAGCATGGCAACACCAAGGAATCGGTGCCCCGGTCGGGTCAGTGGGTTCCGTTGCGGCGCATCGCGAATATCAGCAGCGGAGGAACCGCAGAGGATGTCACCGCGTCGGTTCATCCGGACAACGTCGCGATGGCGGAACGAGCAGCGCGCATCGTCGGCCTGAACATCGCCGGAATCGATTTCCTGACCACCGACATCAGCCGGTCTTGGCGCGATATCGGCGGGGCGATCTGCGAGGTTAACGCCCAACCGGGGTTCAGTCCGCACTGGCTGGCCGCCCCGGAACGCGATATGGAGGGCGAGGTGCTCGACCTTCTGTTCGCCGAGCGCTCCGCCCTGATTCCCACCGCTGCCATCACCGGGGCCACCGGCACCGGGATGGCCGCCCGGATGCTCGGCGAAATCTGGCGGGCGGCCGGAAGGCTCACCGGCATCTGCACTACCTCGGAATTGAGAATCGGGGAGGAAGTGCTCACAACCCAGAATCGGTCCGGGTATCCCGGGACCCGAATTATCCTCGAGGACCCGGGTGTGCAGGCCGCGGTGCTGGAGATGCCCGGTGCGGGGCTGGCTTCCACCGGTCACCCCTGTGATCGATACGACGTCGCCGCCGTGCTGGATGCGAGCGATCAACTCGAGGCGGAGGTGCTGCAACGGGCCGAGCTGGCGGTCGTGATCAATGCCGACGACCCGCGCTGCCTGGCGCTGCGGTCGCACGCGGGGACCGCGCGGCACATTCTGGTGGCCCGCGAACCGGACTGCCCGGCCGTGGTCGAGCATCGGCGCTCGGGCGGGGAGTCGGTGTTCATCGCCGGCCGCGACGGCCGGCGGTGGGTCGTACTGGCCGAGGGCGAACGGGAGCTCGCGCTGATGCCGGTGGACGAGATCCCCGGGGCGAACAATGCTCAGCGGTGCTCCAGCAGTATGTTCGCCGCGGCGCTGGCCTGGGCGCAGGGGATCGAGATCGCGGTGATCAGGAAGGCGTTGGGCGGCCGTCAGGTGTCGTGAGAGGCGGGAGGGGATGGCTGACGAACTCCACCACCGCCTGGCTGAACGCGTCATTGTCGTCCCCGGCCGCGGTGTGCCCGGCATCCGAGAGTTCCACAAACCGGGCATGCGGCACCTTGGCCAGGAAGTCCTCCACACCCTCGGGACTGACCACATCGGAGAGTTTTCCGCGGATCAGCAGGATCGGGATCCGCAGCGCGATCGCCGCCTGTTCCAGCTCCGCCATGTCGGCGAACGGTTCATCCTGTGCCGAGGTGACGAACGCCGGATCCCAGTGCCAGTGCCAGCGGCCGTCCCGATGCCGGAGGTTCTTCTTGAGCCCGTCGAGGTTGCGCGGCCGGCTCCGGTACGGAAGATAGGCGGCGATCGCGTCGGCGGCCTGCTCCAGGTTCTCGAAACCGTGCACATGCCGGGTCATGAAGTCGCGGATGCGCGCGGTGCCCTCATGTTCGTAACGCGGTACCACGTCGACGAGAACCAGTCCGGCCACCCGCTGCGCTCCCGCTGCGGCGGCGGCCAGGATGCCGGTCAGCCCACCCATGCTGGCGCCGATGATGACCACCGGGCGGTCGATCTGGTCCAGCACCGCCGCAATGTCGCCTGCCAGTGCGTGAATGCTGTACCGCGCGCCGGGCGCGCGGTCGCTGTCTCCGTGGCCGCGGGCGTCCAGGGCGATCACGTGGAAGCCGCGGTCGGCCAGGATCTGCCCGGTGTTCTTCCACGAGAACCGGTTCTGGCCGCCGCCATGCAACATCAGGATCGTCGGCCGCTCGGCGGCCCCTGCGGCACCGCGGTTCCACTCGTCGCCCACCAGTGTCAGGGGCGCGTCCTCTGACCCATCCCCACTGAACTGCACCGTATGCGGGTTCGGGCTCACAGCAGGGCTCCTCTCGGGCGGTGCGCATCGCACGTTACCGGTGGGCGTCGGTAGCCTTTCGACCCAGTACGGGCAGCCGCCCGCACGTCAGCGCAAGGGAGCGTGACATGCGCCGCGTGGTCATGGCGGGCCTCGCCCTTCTCGTCGCGGCCGCCGGCTGGCTGGGCTGGCGCGATTTGGAGGTGCGTCGGACCGGCGGGGAGCGCGCCCAGATGGTGGCAGCAGGCACCGAGGGACTGGTGGCGTTGACCACCATCGACCATCAGGACGTCGACGCCGACGTGCAGCGCATCCTCGACACCTCCACCGGCGGCTTCCGCGCTGACTTCGAGAAGAAGGCCGGCGGATTCAAGGACGCTGCCCGCCGGGCGCAGTCGACGTCGGTCGGCACCGTCACCGCGGCCGGCTGGGAGTCCACCGACGGCGATGCCGGCAGCGTGCTGGTTGCGCTGCGGGTCATGACCACCAACCGTGGGGTCCCGGAACGGCAACCCAAAGCGTGGCGAACACGCGTCACGGTCACCAAGGAAGACGGCCGATTCAAAGTCGCCGCAGTGGAATTCGTGCCGTGAGCGCGCGGCTCCGTGTCGGCTCGATCGTTGCCGCCCTGGCCTTACTGGCGGCGTGCGCATGGCTGTTCTGGGATGGATCAGCGCGGCGCGCCGCCCAGGCCGACGGGGCCGGGGCGGTGCGGGCCGCCCGCGAATCCATCCCGATCATCCTGAGCTATCGGCCCGAGACCGCCGAGAAGGATCTGCCGGCCGCCGCGCGGGACCGATTGACCGGAGCATTCCTGAACGACTACACACAGCTGATCACCACGGTGGTGATCCCCGACGCCAAGCAGAAGGGCGTCTCGGCCTCGGCGGAAGTCCCGGCTGCCGCCGTCGTGTCCGCCGCATCAGGGCGCGCGGTGGTGCTCGCGTACGTCGACCAGACCCTGACGGTCCGCGACGAACCCCCCACCCGCACCAACACCAGTGTCCGGGTCACCATGGAAAAACTCGACGGCCGTTGGATGATCTCCGGCTTCGATCAGGAGGTTTGAGATGCCGAACGCGCCACGATGGATCGACGTCGCCGCCCCGGCGGTGCAGTTGCGCGCATTGACCTGGGGGCCGGCGGACGGCCCGATTGCGTTGTGTCTGCATGGTTTTCCCGACACCGCTTATGGGTTTCGCAAACTGGCCCCGTACCTGGTGGACGCCGGCTACCGGGTGATCGCGCCCTTCATGCGCGGTTACGTGCCCTCCTCGCTGCCCTCGGACGGCGCCTATCACCTCGGGGCGCTGATGGACGACGCCCTGCAGGTGCGGGCGGCGAGCAACCCGACCGAGTCCGATGTGGTGATCGGCCACGACTGGGGTGCCGTCGCGGCGACCGGACTGGCGGCGATGCCCAACAGTCCCTTCCGCCGGGCCGTGGTGATGTCGGTTCCACCGGCGGCCACGTTGCGGCAACGGCGATCAGACCTGCTGCGTCTGCTGCCGCGGCAGCTGTTGCGCAGCTGGTACATCAGCTACTTCCAGCTCCCGTTCGCCCCGGAGCGGTCCAGCTCATGGATCCTGCCGCTACTGTGGCGTCGCTGGTCGCCGGGCTACGGTCCGGCCGAGGATCTGCGGCACGTCGACGCCGCGATCGGGGCGCCGGACCGCTGGCGTGCAGCGCTGGGCCCGTACCGGGCGACCATCCGCAATTCCCGTCCGCCGGCTCGATACGCCGAACTGCACCGGTGGTGGACCGAGCCGCCGCGGATCCCGACGCTGTATCTCCACGGCGCCGACGACGGCTGTATGGCACCGGCGTTCACACCATTCGTGCGGGCCGGCCTGCCTGCCGGAAGTGCCGCCGAAGTCGTCGACCACGCCGGGCAATTACTGCAAAAGGAACAGCCCCACGAGGTCGGCCGAAGGATCGTGGACTTACACAGTAGCCGAGACGGTCCATAAGGAGCTGGTTCTGTGCCTTACCGAGGTCGATGACGAGGTCCATCGGTGCCGGGTCGTTGGCCGGTCCGGTGAACTCGATCGTCGATGCCGCGTTGCCGTGCGTGAACGACAGCAGGCTCCGGGACTGGGTGCCGTCGGGGGACGTACCGGAGATCAACTGCCCGCCGGTTCCGACCGCCACCTGCTCGGTCTTCGGGTTGGCGACCTTGAACGCGCCCGCCACCTGGGTCATCGCCGCGGTGGCGGCGGCCGGGTCGGCCAGCACCCACACCGAGTCGGTGATCGAGCGGCCGTCGCGGTGCAGGTAGACGACCGTGGCGCCGGGCAGACCGCCCGGGTTGGGCGTTGTGGCTCCGGGGGTGTACGCCAGCGTGTCGACGACGACGTTGGGGTCGATGAGCAGGTTGGTGTAGTCATCGGCTGCGGCGGTACCGGTTCCGCCGACGATGCCGGCAGCGATCAGTGCCGCGGCGGTCATCCGTGCCGCCAGTTGACGCGATTTCGTCATGCGGGTCTCCAATCGTGAGTGGTCAGCGGAATCAGCAGGGATAGCAGGCCATGCCGCGCCAGCCGTCGCGCCAGATCCAGCCTGGCCCGCAGCCCTCAAGACCCGTCTCGCCGAAGCAGCCGAGCGGGGCCACGGTCGGGGCCGGGGCGGTCGGCTGCGGCTGGACGGGATTGTTGTTGACGCTGGCGGCGTTGGCGTTACCGGCCAATGCGCCCGCGATGACGCCCGCGGTGGCGATGGCAACGGCGATTCGTTTCATGAAATCCTCCTTCGGTCTAGGGGACCGACCCTACGCAAGCGCAGGCCGGGTCGCGCAACAATGACGGGCGTGTCCACCCACCGAATGGCTGCGACCGACGCCCAGCTGTTCTGGCTTTCCGCCGCGGTGCCCAACGACCAGTTCCTGCTCTACGCATTCGAGGGAACCCCCGATGTCGGGGCTGCGGTTGACGAGATGCGGCGCAACGCCGAGGGGTGCGCGGAACTGCACGTGCGGGTCGTCGACGACGATCGGTGGCGCTACCCGCAATGGCGGCACGCCGAGGTGAATCCGGGCCAGTTCGTGGTGCACCCCGCTCGCGGTTGGCCGGACTGCTTGAACGCGATCTGCGAACTGGCTCAACTCGACGCGACCCGGATCTCCTGGCGGGTCAACGTTTTCCCGCCCAACGTCGTCGTCATCCAGATCTCACATGCTCTCGCGGATGGCACCGGTTCGTCCGCCCTGGCCGCCAGGCTGCTCGGCCGCGACGTGCCGCCGCTTGTCGTGGCGCCACCGGATCGGGGTTTTCTGCCTGCCCGGGCGGTGGCCGCCGCCCGGGCGCACCGGCAACTGCTACGCGATATCCAGGCGGGGGCGGTCCCTGAACCGAAACCGCCGCGGCCACTGGTGAGCGTCAACGCGCCGCGGTCGGGGGCCGCGGTGCTGCGGACCCTGGTCGTCGGCCGCGAAACCCTGCGTCGCCCGAGCGTGACCGTTGGCGCGCTGGTGGCCATCTCCCGGGCACTGGGCGGGTATCTGGCCGAGCGAGGTGAGGACGTCAGCGGACTCGGGGCCGAGGTGCCGATGACTACCGGGGGATCCGGACCGGCTAAGGCGAACAACAACTTCCGCAATGTCAGCGTGGATCTGCGTCCGGACCTTGATCCGGAGCGGCGGGCCGCCGCGATCTCGGCGGATCTGGCCGAACAGCGTCGGCGGTCGGAGCACCCGGCCACCCGGGCGTCGGAGGCGGCCTTCGCTGCCGTGCCGGCCTGGCTGTTGCGGTGGGGAGTGCGACAGTTCGATCTATCGGCCCGGTCGGCCGTCGTCGCCGCGCACACCGTGGTGTCCAGCGTCTACCGCGGGCCTGCGGACCTGTCGTTCGGTGGATCCAAGGTGTTGTTCACCGCCGGCTTCCCGGCGCTCTCGCCGATGATGGGGTTAACCCACGGTGTGCATGGCATCGGCGACACCGTGGCGGTCAGCGTGCACGCCGACCCTGCGGTCATCGATACCGACGAATATGTCGGCCGACTGGCTGATGCCCTGGGCTGTCCGTCCACGTGACGACCTATCCGCGAGCAGACGCAAAGTCGCACAATCCGGGCCCCGAAAATGCGATTTTGCGTCTGCTCGGCGGCTAGGAAAGAGAGATGGGGTTTTTGAAGCAGGAGGTCCCGGAACTGGACTTCCCCGAGTGGAGCAAGGGCACCCGCTCGCAGAAGATCCGGCCGATGGCTGTGCATTGGGCCGAGGTGGGCTTCGGCACACCGGTGGCTCTGCACCTGTTCTACGTGGTGAAGATCCTCGCCTACATCGGCGGCGGGGCACTGCTCACGATCGGGCATTCCTGGACCGACCCGATCGTGTTTCAGAAGGTCGTCATTTACACCATGCTTTTCGAAGTCATCGGACTCGGCTGCGGCTTCGGCCCGCTGAACAACCGGTTCTTTCCGCCGATGGGTTCGATCCTGTACTGGTTGCGGCCCAACACCATCCGGTTGCCTCCGTGGCCGGGCTTGGTGCCCTTCACCAAGGGCGACAACCGCCATCCGATCGACACTCTGCTCTACGCCGCGCTATTGGCGCTGCTGCTGGTGGCGCTGTTTTCCGGACCTGACGCATCGGGCCTGCTGCCGGCCTGGCAATCCTGGACGGTGCTGGCACTGTTGACGCTGGCAGGCCTGCGCGACAAGATCATCTTCTTGGCCGCCCGCGGCGAGGTGTACGCCCCCTTCGTGGCGGCTTTCCTGTTCAGCGGCCCCAACGCGATCGTCGCCGCCAAGCTGGCCTGCCTGGTGATCTGGATGGGGGCGGCCACCTCCAAGCTGACCAGACATTTTCCGTTTGTCATTTCCACGATGATGTCCAACAGTCCGGTGGTGCGCCCACGCGCAGTCAAACGGGCGTTCTTCGAACACTTCCCGGACGACCTGCGGCCCGGGCGGCTGTCTCGGGCGTTGGCGCATATCAGCACTGCGGTCGAGGGTCTGGTTCCGCTTGTCCTGCTGTTCTCCCACGGTGGCTGGCCCACCGCGATCGCGGCGTTTGTGATGGTGTGCTTCCACCTCGGCATCCTGTCGGCGATCCCGATGGGCGTCCCGCTGGAGTGGAACGTCTTCATGATCTTGTGCGTGCTGTTCCTGTTCGTCGGTCATGCCGACGTGGGTCTGGCGGATATGACCAACCCGCTTCCGGTGATGCTGTTCGTCGCCATGGCCGGCATCGTCATCGCCGGGAACCTGTTTCCGCGCAAGATCTCCTTCCTGCCCGGCATGCGCTACTACGCCGGAAACTGGGACACCACGCTGTGGTGCGTCAAGCCCTCAGCCGAGGCCAAGATCGAAAACGGCATCGTGGCGATCGCCAACATGCCCGCCGCCCAGTTGGAGAAGTTCTACGGAAGTAAGGAGGCCGCCCAGATTCCGATCTACATGGGCTACGCCTTCCGCGGGTTCAACACTCATGGCAAGGCGTTGTTCACCCTGGCGCACCGGGCGATGGCTTACGGCAACGACGACGTCAATGAAGAGGCTTACTCGGTGACCGACGGCGAGCGGATCTGCAGCATGGCCAACGGGTGGAACTTCGGCGACGGCCACATGCACAACGAACAACTGATCGCCGCGCTGCAGCGGCGCTGCCACTTCGAACCCGGCGAGGTGCGGGTGGTGATCCTCGACGCTCAGCCCATTCACCGGCAGACCCAGCGCTACCGGTTGGTCGACGCAGCCACGGGGGAGTTCGAGAGCGGTTATGTCAACGTCGCTGACATGGTGGTTCGCCAGCCGTGGGACGACGACGTGCCGGTCCACGTCGAGACGCGCCGAGACCCCCCGGCGAACAAACTTTGACCAAACGGTTGGTTGGTTGTCAGAATCGTGGGGAAACCCCATCTGAATACCTAAGGAGAAGTCGATGGCGGAAGCGGTAATCGTCGAGGCAGCGCGCTCGGCGGTCGGCAAGCGCAACGGCGGACTGTCCGGGGTGCACCCGGCGGAACTGTCGGCCCAGGTGCTCAACGGTCTGGCCCAGCGCGCCGGGATCGACCCGGAAATCGTCGACGACGTGATCTGGGGTTGCGTCATGCAGGCCGGCGAGCAGGCTCTCGACATCGCCCGCACCGCGGTGCTGACCGCGGGTTGGCCCGAGACCATCCCGGGTGTGACGGTGGACCGCCAGTGCGGTTCCTCCCAGCAGTCGGTGCACTTCGCCGCCGCCGGTGTGGTGGCCGGGCACTACGACGCGGTGATCGCCGGCGGTGTGGAATCCATGTCGCGCACCCCGATGGGCGCCTCGCTGGCCAACGGCGGGAACCCCTACTCCGCCAGCTTCAAAGCCCGCTACGAGCGCACCCCCAACCAGGGCATCGGCGCGGAGATGATGGCCAAGAAGTGGGAGCTGAGCCGGACCATGCTCGACCAGTTCTCGCTTGACTCCCATGAGAAGGCCGGTGCCGCGCAGGCTTCCGGCGCCTTCGATGATCAGATCGTGGCCATCAAGGATGCCGACGGAAACGTGATGAACAAGGATGAGGGCATCCGTCTGGGCACCACCCTGGAGAAGATGGCCACCCTCAAGCCGGCCTTTTCCGAGGACGGTGTGATCCACGCCGGCAACTCTTCGCAGATTTCCGACGGATCCGGCGCGCTGCTGTTCATGTCGGCCGAGAAGGCGAAGTCGTTGGGCCTCAAGCCCCTTGCCCGGGTTCACACCGCCGTGCTGGCCGGCGCCGACCCGGTGATGATGCTCTCGGCGCCGATCCCGGCCACCCAGAAGGCCCTGAAACGGTCGGGGCTCAGCGTGGGGGACATCGGTGTGTTCGAGGTCAACGAGGCCTTCGCGCCCGTTCCGATGGCCTGGCTCAAGGAGATCGGTGCCGACGAGAAGAAGCTCAACCCCAACGGCGGGGCGATAGCACTCGGCCACCCACTCGGCGGATCGGGAGCCCGGATCATGACCACGATGCTCTATCACATGCGGGACAACAACATTCGGTACGGCCTGCAGACCATGTGCGAAGGCGGCGGTCAGGCCAACGCCACGATTCTGGAACTCCTCTAGTGGCGGACGCGGTGTCCGAGGCGGCCCCCGGCGCTCTCACTGAGCGTCGGGGTAACACCCTGATCGTCACCATCAACCGGCCGGAGGCCCGCAACGCGGTCAACCAGGCGGTCAGCGTCGGCGTCGGCGACGCACTCGCGCAGGCTCAGGATGATCCGGAGATCCGGGCGGTCGTCATCACCGGTTCCGGGGACAAGTCGTTCTGCGCCGGGGCGGACCTCAAGGCGATCAGCCGGGGCGAGAACATCTTTCACCCCGACCACCCGGAGTGGGGCTTCGCCGGCTACGTGCAGCACTTCATCGACAAGCCGGTCATCGCGGCGGTCAACGGCACCGCGCTGGGCGGCGGC
>CAZRFC010000073.1:0-8162 GCA_964598975.1 uncultured Mycobacterium sp.
ATACCCCCAGGACACAGCCTTCAGGATCGGGTTCGGCGACAGACGCATCACCGCGAGCACGACGCCGAGCAGCAGACCCAATGCCATCGCCCAGAAGGTCAGCTGCAGGGTGTTCCAGGCCGCCTCGGAGACACGATGGTCGAACAGGTACTTGCGGTAGGTGGCCCAGCCGTAGGCCGGATTCGTGGCCGCCCCGTACAGGAACAGCCCGACCAAGCCGATGATGGCTGCGGCGCCCACCCACCGCCACGGATGCCGTAGCGGGACGGCATCGATGGCGGCGGGCAGTGGGGGTCCCTGCTGCTCGCCGGTCACGGCGCTAGCTGACCGCCCCGTTGATGACCGGCTTGTCGATCATCCCTGACTCCAAGCCCCAGGCGGAGGCGATGCTCTTGTAGGCGCCGGTCTTGATGAGGTGTTCCAGCGCCTTCAGCATCGACTGTGCCAGCGGAGAGTCCTTCTTCACCGGCCAGCCGTACGGGGCGGAGTCGAAGACCGCGCCGGCCTCGCGGAGCTTGCCGTTGCTCTGTTTGATCGCCCAGGCAGTCACCGGCGAGTCAGCGGACATGGCGTCGGCCTGACCGAGCACCACCGCGTTGGTGACCGCGTCCTGTCCGTCGAACTTGATGATCTTGATCTCCGGCTTTCCGGCGTCCACGCACGCCTTGCTCTTGGCAGGCAGTTCATCGGTCTCCTGAATGGTGGTGGCTTGCACGGCCACCCGCTTACCGCAGGCATCATTCGGGTCGACCGAACCGGCCGGCGCCTGCGCCCACTGCGTTCCCGCGGAGAAATACGTGACGAAGTCGACGGTCTTTTCGCGTTCCTTGGTGTCGGTGAACGAGGACATGCCGACGTTGTAGGTGCCGCCCTCGATGGACGGAATGATCTTCGCGAAGTCAGACTCGCGGTAGTCGGCCTGCAGACCGAGTGTCTGCGCGACCGCGTTCATCAGATCGACGTCAAAACCGACGATTTTGCCGTCGGAGTCCTTGAACTCGTTGGGGGTGTAGGGAATGTTGACGCCGACGATGAGCTTGCCGGACTCGCGAATGTCGCCGGGCAGCGTGGCGGCGATGGAATCGACCTTCGTCAAATCCAGGTTGGTGCTGGGCAGGCTTGGGCCGGCCTCGTTGCCCGAACCGCCCTCGGTGTTCTTGGCGCAACCGGAAAGGGCCAGTGCGCCGGCCATGGCGAACACCGCCGCGGCACGCCACCGGTTGGGACGGTTTTGATTTCTAGTCGACAAGTTCGTTCCCCTTAACTCTGCCATTCCGATGCGATCTCCTCGCGACACAAGAAAACTACAGCGCAGTGGCCCGATCGGCCCGTCGAAGAGGACAATTATCCAAATCCGACCAATGGTGTGTGTACCATGTGCCGCCGTGACTACAACAACTTCGGGCGACCGCCCGACCCTGTTCCACCAGGTCTGGAAATCAACCGTCCTGTCGGGCGTGCTAGCCATCGCGCTCGGCGCTCTGGTGCTGGCCTGGCCGGGAAAGACCCTGCTGGTCGCGGCCTTCCTGTTCGGCGCCTACCTGCTGGTCTCCGGAATCGCACAGGTGTTCCTCGCTTTCGGGCTCCACTCGTCGGCCGGCAGCAGGATCTTGCTGTTCATCAGCGGTGCGGCCTCGCTGATCCTCGCGGTGCTGGCCTTCCGGCATTTCGGCTCCGATCCCGCCACAGCACTGCTGCTGCTCGCCATCTGGATCGGCATCGGCTTCATCTTCCGCGGGGTCGCGGCGACCGCGACCGCCATCAGCGAGTTCCGCGGCACCCCCGGGCGCGGATGGAGCATCTTCTTCGGCCTGGTCTCGATCCTCGCCGGGATCGTCTGCCTGGCCTACCCGTTCGACTCGTTGGTGACCCTGACGTTGGTGGTCGGCATCTGGCTGATCGTGATCGGCGTCTTCGAAGTCATCGCCGGCCTCCAACTCCGCAAGACCGGCCACGAGGTCCGCTCCGCGGTCAATGAGGCACTCGGCCGCTGACACCGTCGAGGGGCGTGGACCGCAGGCTCGTGAGAGCGCCGCGTTCCACGCCCTTCGCGTCAGCGGTACCCTGACAGTCTTCGCGCTCTCAACGAGGTGACACACCAACGATGACTGACCAGCCGGAATCGCCGGATTACTCCGGCGCACCCCCGAACAGCCCGCCGCCGGCAGGACAACCTGCCTACCCCTACGCCTATCCCCCCGGTGCCCCCGGACCAGGGCCCCAGGGCTATCCCCCCGGTCCTTATCCGGGGTCCTATCCGCCGCCGCCGATGCCCTACGGCGACTACTACCCCGGCGCCCCGATGCCACCCCGCAACGGACTGGGTGTGGCCGCCCTTGCGCTGGCCGTCGTCGCGCTGGTGGCCTCCTGCTCCGTCGCCGGCGGTCTCGTCCTGGGCATCTCGGCGATCATCATCGGGGTGCTGGCCCGCGGCCGGGTCAATCGCGGAGAGGCCAACAACGGCGGTGTCGCCATGACCGGAATCATCCTGGGCGCCCTGGCCGTCGTCGTGAGCCTCGCCTTCATCGCGCTGTACCTCAACGTGTTCAACGAGTACGGCGGCCGTGACCTGGTCAGCTGTGTCCAGGAAGCCGGCGGCGACAACGACCGGGTCCAGCAGTGCATGGACGAGTTCCAGCAGCGCGTCGATGCGGGCACCGGCCGCACCAACACCCCCGGCTGACTATTTGGGCGCGCCCGGGAAGTATTTGACGATGCCTTCCTGGGCGACGGTCGCCACCACCTCACCGGCGCGATTGAAGAAATGCCCCATCCCGAGCCCGCGTGACTCGGCGGCAACCGGTGACGCCGTGGAGTAGAGCACCCAGTCGGAGAAGTCGACCTGTCGGTGGAACCAGATCGAGTGGTTGATGGTGACCGCGAAGATCCGGTCCCAGCCCCAGGACAGACCGTGGGTGGTGATGATCGAATCCAGCACCGTGGTGTCGGAGGAGTACACCATTGCGGCAGTGTGCAGCACGGGATCGTCGGGCATCTTCCCCGATGCCGTCATCCAGACCCGGTTACGGTCCAACGTGCCGCCTTTGTCCCGCATCACCCACGCCGGGTCGTTGGTATAACGCCACTCGATCGGCCGCATCGCACTCGCGAAGTGCGGCACGACCTCCTCGTAACCCACCAGCAAATCATCGATGGTCGGAAGCGTCGTGGGCTCCGGGACGTTCGGTGCGACCGAATTGTGTTCCAGCCCATGTCCTCCTGCCAGATAGGACACCAGGGCGGTGGCCAGCAGCTTGCCGTCCTGTATCGCATCCACCCGGCGGTTGGCGAATCGGCGTTCCTCGCGGAGTCGCGAAACGTGGAACTCGATATCGCGGGTCGTGTCGCCGCCGGCGATGAAATGCACCGACAGGGCGCTGGGCGGAAGATCGTGCTCGACGGTGCGACTGGCCGCGGTGAAGGCCTGGGCCATCAACTGGCCGCCGAAGGTCCGGACCGGATTCTTGCGCGGATGCTGGCCGAAGAAGACGTCGTCGCCAGACGGAGACCGGCCTACTGGCGAAAGCTCGAGGATGGACAGCAGTTCGTCGAAATCGGATTTTCCCGGCCGCGAAGGTTCACCCTGGGGCACGCGCCGCCTCTCGCTAGTGGTCGTTCTCCCCGATCCGGTGAATGTGGATCAGATTGGTCGAGCCTATAGTGCCCGGCGGCGCGCCAGCGACGATGACTGTCAGGTCGCCGCGCTGGTACCGGCGCAACTGCAGCAGCGAGTGATCCACCTGGCGGATCATGTCGTCGGTGGAGTCGGCGTGCGGAACGATGAACGTCTCCGCGCCCCAGGTCAGCGCCAACTGGTTGCGAATCTCCGGGGCGGTGACGAATGCCAGTAGCGGCAGCCGGCTGTGCAGGCGGGCCAGTCGGCGCACGGTGTCCCCCGATGAGGTGAACGCCACCAGTGCCTTGGCGTCCAGTCGCTCACCGATATCCCTTGCGGCATAGGAGATCACCCCGCGTTTGGTACGCGGAACGTGGGTCAGCGGCGGCGGAGGGTTGTTCTCCTCCATGGAGCAGATGATCCGGCCCATGGTCCGGACCGCCTCGATCGGCCACTTGCCCACCGAGGTCTCACCGGACAACATCACCGCGTCGGCGCCGTCGAGCACGGCGTTGGCGACATCGGACGCCTCGGCGCGGGTGGGCCGGGAGTTCTCGATCATCGATTCGAGCATCTGGGTGGCCACGATCACCGGCTTGGCGTTCTCCCGCGCGATCTGGATGGCGCGCTTCTGCACCAGTGGAACCTCCTCGAGGGGAAGTTCCACGCCGAGGTCGCCGCGGGCCACCATCACGGCGTCGAACGCCATCACGATGGCCTCCAGGTTCTCGACGGCCTCGGGCTTCTCCAGTTTCGCGATGACCGGCACGCGGCGTCCCACCCGGTCCATCACCTCATGCACGAGGTCCACATCCGACGGTGCACGGACGAACGACAGTGCAACCAGGTCGACGCCGAGCTGGAGGGCGAATTCGAGATCGGCGATGTCCTTCTCGGACAGGGCCGGAACGGAGAACTTCATCCCCGGCATGGACAGGCCCTTGTTGTTGCTAACCGGGCCGCCCTCGGTGACAGTGCACACCACGTCGTCCCCGTCGACGTGCTCGACGATCAGGCCCACCTTGCCGTCGTCGACGAGCAACCGGTCGCCGGGTTCGGCGTCTTTGGCCAGATTTTTGTAGGTGGTCGACACCCTGTCGTGGGTGCCTTCGCAGTCCTGAACCGTGATCCGGACGGTCTCGCCGTTGGCCCATTCGGTCGGGCCTGCCGCGAACCGGCCGAGACGGATTTTGGGACCTTGCAGGTCGGCGAGAATTCCGACCGCGCGGCCGGTGGCCTCGGAGGCCTGGCGGACCCGGTTGTAGGACGCCTCGTGATCGGAGTAGTCGCCGTGGCTGAAGTTGAGTCGCGCGACATCCATTCCCGCCTCGACGAGGGCCCTGACCCCGGTATCGGAGTCGGTGGCAGGTCCGAGTGTGCAGACGATTTTCGCGCGCCGGGTCACGACGCCTGAGCATAGTCTCGTCAGGTGACTAGGGGCCGAGCATCGTCGGAACAAGAGGGAAACCCGGCAGATTCCGGATAACGGTCCACAAGAAGGCTGCGACGGCGACGGTGACCAGCAAGGCCGTGGTGGCGATCTGCTGCCCGCGGCGCCAACGCCACAACGACCAGATCGCCAGCAGTGGCAGGCCCGTGAGAAGGAAGACGTTGTCGACGACCGCGGCCGGGAAGTTGCCGTGCAGCACATCGTGTGTCATCCGCAGCCCGCCGCAGGCCGGGCAGTCCCAGCCGGTCAGGAGTTTGAACGGACAGAACGGGAACACCGCCCCGGGACGGTGCGGGTCCACGACGGCGAGATAGCTCAGCGCAGCCGCGCCGAGGGCGGCGGCCCCAATGCCCGTGTACACCCGGGCGCGCGAACCCTGCATGCGCTCCAGCATGCCAGAGCGGTCAGTTGCGGCCGGCACCCCAGAGCAGGCGCTTGAGGGTCGAGCCCTTCAGCTTGACGGGTTCGTCGTCGAGTTTGGCCGGCTCCTCGTCGGGCACGGGCTGCGATGCGAGCTCGGTCGTCGGCGCCGCGGCGGGTTCTTCGACCTCTACCTCGACCTTGGCTTCGACCTCTGCCTCAGCCTCCGCGTCGGCCTCGGGTTCAGACTCGGCTTCGGCTTCGGGCTGTTCAGCCTCGTCCTCGAGGGCCTCGGCCCGGTCGTTCTCCGATTCGTAGACGACGACGGTTTCCGGCTCGCCCTCCGACTCCTCGATCACCACGACGGCGTCGTCGGAATCCTCAGCACTATCGGCCTCGTCGTCGATGTCCTCGTCGACATCATCGGCGGTCTCGCCAACCTCGACATCGGTCTCCTCGACGTCTTCGACGACCACCTCTTCGACGACCACGTCGTCCTCGTCGACGACCACGTCGTCGGCGGCGATGATCTCGTCGACGGCGGTCTCTTCGACGGCGTCGGCCTCGTCGGTGTCCCCGGCCTCGTCGGTGTCCCCGGTGTCGTCGGTGTCGTCGGTGTCGCTGTCGTCGACGTCCCCGACCGCCTCGGCGTCTTCCTCGTCGTGTTCGCCGGCCACCTTGACCGCCGCAATGATCCCGCCACTGGTGCCGACCGCCACCAGGTCCTCAGCCCACTCCTCCACCCGCGACTCATCGTGAGCTTCCAGCGGCTGATTACCGCGGAGCGAGGCCGGGTTCTCCCGGCCCTTGGGCGCCAGCAGCATGTACACCACCGCGCCGATGAATACGAAGGTCGCGGTGAACACGTTGATGCGGATGCCGGCGATGTGGGTTGCGGTGTCGTCGCGCATCAACTCCACCCAGAACCGGCCGACGCAGTAGGCCGCCACGTAGAGGGCGAACAAGCGGCCGTGGCCGAGCCTGAACTTGCGGTCTGCCCATAGGAGAAGGACGAACACCAGCAGGTTCCACAGCATTTCGTAGAGGAACGTCGGGTGTACCACGGCTGCGACCTGCCCGGTCGAAACCCCGTCGAGGGAGTGCACGTCAACCACGCCGGAGGAGTCGCGTCGGTAGAAGATCTCCATGCCCCACGGAACGGTTGTCTCCCGGCCGTAGAGTTCCTGATTGAAGTAATTGCCGAGGCGGCCGATCGCCTGGGCCAATACGATTCCCGGCGCCACCGCGTCGCCGAAGGCCGGCAGTGGAATTCCCCTGCGGCGGCAGGCGATCCAGGCGCCCACGCCGCCGAAGAGGACCGCGCCCCAGATGCCCAGGCCGCCTTCCCAGATCCGAATGGCGGCACCGATCCCGGCACCGCCGGGGCCGAAGTAGGTCTTCCAGTCGGTGAGCAGGTGATAGATCCGGCCGCCGATCAAACCGAACGGGACCGCCCACAACGCCACGTCGTAGACGACGCCGCGTTCCCCGCCGCGGGCGGCCCAACGGCGGTCACCGATGACCAGGGCGGCGATGATGCCTGCGATGATGCACAGCGCGTAGGCGCGGATCGGGATCGGCCCGAGGTACCAGACCCCCTGGGCCGGGCTCGGGAAGTAGGCAAGCACCGTTGTGGTCACGTGGCGGGCACCTTCTCTCGAACCCCGATGGCAAGTTCCCCGGTCAGTGTCTTCACCGCGGGCACCCCGTCGTCGGTCAACGCCGACACCAGAGCGGAACCGACGATAACGCCGTCGGCGTAGTGCGCGATCTCGGCTGCCTGCTCGCGCGAGCGAACGCCGAGGCCGACTCCGACCGGGATGTCGGAGATCGCCTTGACCCGTCGCACCAGTTCCGGTGCGGCGTTGGACACCGCATCGCGCGCTCCGGTCACCCCCATGGTGGAGGCAGCGTAGACGAAGCCGCGGGAGGCCTCGACCGTGCGCGCCAATCGCTCTGGGGTCGAGGACGGCGCGACCAGGAAGATCCGGTCCAGGTTGTGATCCTCGGAGGCCGACAGCCAGGCGTCGGCCTCGTCGGGAATGAGATCGGGTGTGATCATGCCCAGTCCCCCGGCCGCGGCCAGGTCGCGGGCGAAGGCGTCAACCCCGTAGTGCAGCACCGGGTTCCAGTAACTCATCACCACCGCGTTGCCGCCCGCGGAGCTGATCGCCTCGACGGCCCGAAGTGTGTCGCGGACCCTGACGCCGTGCTGCAGAGCGGCCTCGGTGGCGGTGGCGATGACCGGACCGTCCATGCCGGGATCGGAGTAGGGAACGCCGACTTCGATGATGTCGCACTCGGCGCTCATGGCCACCATCGCGTCTATCGACGTCGACACGTCGGGGTAGCCGGTGGGCAAGTACCCGATCAGTGCGGCGCGGCCCTGGTCACGGCAGGCCTGGAAAACCGGGCCCAGCCGGCCGGGTGGGCTGTGCTGGACGGTCATGCGGCTCCCCCGTGACCATTCGGCCCGGTCTCGAGGAGACCGAACCAGCGCGCGGCCGTCTCGACGTCTTTGTCTCCGCGTCCGGACAGGTTGACCAGGATGATGGCCTGGGGTCCCAATTCGGCGGCCAGCTGCACCGCTCCGGAAACTGCGTGGGCAGACTCGATCGCCGGGATGATTCCCTCCAGTCGGCACAGCAGTGAGAAGGCGTCCATCGCCTGGGTGTCGGTGATCGGCCGATACTCGGCGCGGCCGATGTCTTTGAGGAACGCGTGCTCGGGTCCCAC
>CAZRFC010000073.1:8172-13722 GCA_964598975.1 uncultured Mycobacterium sp.
CGATGGTCTGCCCGTCCTGGTTCTGCATCACGTAGGAGTACGAGCCCTGGAACGCCCCGGGTGTGCCGCCGGTGAAGGTGGCGGCGTGGCGCCCGGTTTCGACCCCGTCGCCGCCGGCCTCGCAGCCGATCAGGCGCACCCCGGGGTCGTCGATGAAGGGATGGAAGATTCCGATGGCGTTGGACCCGCCGCCGACACAGGCCATCACGGCGTCGGGCAGTCGTCCGGTCATGGCCAGCATCTGTGCCCGCGACTCCAACCCGATGATCCGCTGGAAATCGCGCACCATCAGTGGGAACGGGTGCGGCCCCGCGGCGGTGCCGAAACAGTAGTAGGTGTCGTCGGCATGGGCCACCCAGTCCCGGAAGGCCTCGTTGACGGCGTCCTTGAGGGTTTTGGAACCGGACTGCACGGCGACCACCGTGGCACCGAGCAATCGCATCCGGGCCACGTTGAGCGCTTGGCGGGCGGTATCGACGGCTCCCATATACACGACGCACTCCAAGCCCAGCAGTGCACAGGCGGTGGCGGTCGCGACGCCGTGTTGCCCGGCGCCGGTCTCGGCGATCACCCGGGTCTTGCCCATCTGGCGGGCCAGCAGGGCCTGGCCCAGAACGTTGTTGATCTTGTGTGAGCCGGTGTGGTTGAGATCTTCTCGTTTCAGGAAGATCCGAGCGCCGCCGGCGTGCGCGCTCAGCCGCGACGCCTCGTACATCGGCGAAGGCCGGCCCGCGTAGTGCGTCTGGAGTCGGTCCAGTTCATTGAGGAAGGTCTGGTCGGTGCGCGCCTTCTCGTAGGCGGCGGTGACCTCCTCGATGACCGCCATCAACGCCTCGGGGACATACCTGCCGCCGAATACCCCGAAGTGGCCGCGCGCATCGGGATCGTGCAGCGTCGGTTCGGCGACGCCCACGCTGGCGCGGGGCAAACCTGGGGTGGAGGTATCGGCCATCTTTACGGTTCCCGCCGTTGGTTACTCAGCGTACCGGCTTCGGGCAGGACGGATGGGCCCCGGCGGTCACCAGGTCGGACACGGCGGTCCGCGGATCGCCGCTGGTCACGAGCCCTTCGCCGACCAGCACGGCATCTGCGCCCGCCCCCGCGTAAGCCAGCAGGTCCGCCGGTCCGCGCACCCCCGATTCGGCGACCCGGATGACGTTGGACGGCAGGCCCGGGGCGATCCGGCCGAAGCAGTCCCGGTCCACGCTGAGGGTCTTCAGATCGCGGGCATTCACACCGATCACCTTGGCGCCGGCCTGCAACGCACGGTCGGCTTCCTCCTCGGTGTGCACCTCCACAAGGGCGGTCATGCCGAGTGACTCGGTGCGGTCGAGCATCGAGACCAGCGCCGGTTGATCGAGCGCGGCGACGATGAGCAGCAGCATGTCGGCGCCGTGCGCGCGGGCCTCGTGGATCTGGTACGGGCGGACGATGAAGTCTTTGCGGAGCACCGGAATCGTCACCGCGGCGCGGACCGCGTCGAGGTCGGCCAGCGAGCCGTGGAAGCGGCGTTCCTCGGTGAGCACGCTGATCACCCGGGCACCGCCGTTCTGATACGCCCGCGCCAGTTCGGCCGGGTCGGCGATCGGCGCCAACTCACCGCGCGACGGGCTGGCTCGTTTGACTTCGGCGATGACCGCGATGCCCGGCGCGCTGAGCGCCTTGATCGCGTCGCGGGGCGCGGGTGCGGCTTCGGCGGCGGCCTTTATCTCGGCCATGCTGACCACCGCCTCGCGTGCGGCAACGTCGGCGCAGACCCCCTCGAGAATGGAGTCGAGCACGGTTGCCGAACTCATTGCGGGCGGTCCCCTCCTGCGTCAACTGCCGATCACGCCGATCTCCGAAAGGGTAACGGTCCCTAGCCCGACCCTCATAACCGACCCTTAGGTGTCTCCGGTCGGGTCGCGGCCCTCGTCGAGGGCATCCCAGAGGCTGCGCTCGGACGGCGCGTCCGAACCCGGGCCACCCGCGGCCCCCGCGGTCGCGTATTTGGTTGCGCCGCCGCCGGTATTTGCGGACCGCATCATCAGCATCGCCGCCACCAGCGCACCGACCGCGGCCGCCAGTGTGATCACCGCACCGGCCAGGTAGCGGTGGCTGTCCACCAGGGTGGCCACCGGGACGTCGGCCAGTTCGGCGCCACGCGGGGCGACGTCGGGCAGCACCATCAGGCTGACGCCGAGGTAGCCCAGCGCCAGGCAGACCGCCGCGAGCAGCAGTGCGACAACACGCAGCAGCCACCCGCGCACGGCCAGTCCGGCGAGTGCCGCGGCCAGCAGCAGCAGCGCCATCGGAAGCAGCGCATTTGACCAGGCCGCCCCATTGAGGGTGCTGGTTCGCTCGGGACCCAAGCCATCGGCAGAGGTCACCGAAACCCACGGCAGCCGGGAGGCAACCCACACCGCGCCCGCCGACAGCAGCAGCAGCACCTGCGCGAGGCGGATCACGGCGCTCGCAGCGTTTCGGCGGCGGCGATGGCGGCCAGCACCGCTTTGGCCTTGTTCGCCGACTCGGTGTACTCGTAGGGGCCGTTGGAATCGGCCACCACCCCGCCCCCGGCCTGCACGTAGGCGGTGCCGTCGCGCATCAGGGCGGTGCGGATGGCGATCGCGAAGTCGGCGTTGCCGGCGAAATCGAGGTAGCCCACGACACCGCCGTAGAGGCCGCGGCGGGTCATCTCCACCTCTTCGATGAGTTCCATCGCGCGGACTTTCGGGGCACCCGAGAGGGTGCCGGCCGGGAAGCAGGCGGTGACGGCGTCCAGCGCTGTACGGCCTTCGGCCAGCAGGCCGGTCACCGTTGACACCAGGTGCATGACGTGGCTGTAGCGCTCAATATGGCTGTAGTCCTCGACCCGCACCGTGCCGGGCACGCAGACCCGGCCGAGGTCGTTACGGCCCAGGTCGACCAGCATGAGGTGTTCAGCGCGTTCCTTCTCGTCGGCCAGCAACTCCTTCTCCAGCAGCTGGTCCTCCTCCTCGGTGCGCCCGCGCCACCGGGTGCCGGCAATCGGGTGCGTGGTGGCCCAGCCGCCGGAGACGGTGACCAGCGCTTCGGGGCTCGAGCCGACGATCGAAAAAGCCGTTCCCCCAACCTCATTCGGGATGTTCACCAGGTACATGTACGGGCTGGGGTTGGACACCCGCAACATCCGGTAGACGTCGATCGGGTCGGCAGCGGTGTCCATCTCGAAACGTTGCGAGGGCACCACCTGGAAGGCCTCGCCGGCCTCGATCTCAGAGACCAGACGATCCACCACGGCGCCGTACTCCTCGATGCTGCGCTGGGCGCGGTGGTGCGGATCGGGCCGGGTGAAGGTGGCGACGGTGGAGGCCAGCGGCTGGCCGAGGGCTGCGGTCATCACATCCAGCCGCCCGAGCGCCTCGTCGTAGGCCTCGTCGACATGCTCGTCGCTGCCATTCCAGTTCACCGCGTTGGCGATCAGGGTGATGGTGCCCTCGTGGTGGTCGACGGCGGCCAGGTCGGTGGCCAGTAGCAGCAGCATGTCGGGCAGGTGCAGGTCGTCGACGGCCAGTTCCGGCAACCGCTCCAGGCGGCGGACGAAATCGTAGGAGAAGAAACCCACCAGGCCACTGGACAGCGGTGGCAGCTCAGAGAGCGGCCCGGTGGACAGCAACGCCATGGTGTCGTGCAGGGCCTGCAACGGATCCCCCCCGCTGGGCGCACCCTGCGGGGTGGCCCCCAGCCAGACCGCCTCGCCGTCGCGCACGGTCAATGCCGACGGTGCCCCGGCGCCGATGAACGACCACCGCGACCAGGACCGGCCGTTCTCAGCCGATTCCAGCAGGAAGGTGCCGGGGCGGTTGCCGGCCAGCTTGCGGTACGCCGACAGCGGGGTCTCGCTGTCGGCGAGAACCTTGCGGGTCACCGGGACCACCCGGTGCTCGGCAGCCAGCGCGCGGAACTGCTCCCTGGTGGTGGTCGGGGTGGATTGCACGGCGTACATCCTCCCAGACCCGACCGCCCGCAGACCGGACCGGCGTAGCGTTGCCGCCATGAAACGTGGTGACCGCGTATCCGACTTCGAACTGCCGGATCAGACCGGGACGATGCGCTCGCTGTCCGCGCTGCTGGCGGACGGCCCTGTCGTGCTGTTTTTCTACCCGGCGGCGATGACGCCCGGATGCACCAAGGAGGCGTGCCATTTCCGGGACCTGGCCGCCGACTTCGACGCCGTCGGTGCCTCCCGGGTGGGCATCAGCACCGACCGGGTGGACAAGCAGGCCAAGTTCTCCGACTCCCAGCGCTTCGACTACCCGTTGCTGTCCGATACCGACGGCACGGTCGCCGAGACGTTCGGCGTCAAGCGCGGGCTGCTCGGAAAGTTCCTGCCGGTCAAGCGGACCACGTTTGTGATCGACACCGACGGCACGGTGCTGGAGGTCATCTCCAGCGAGGTCAACATGGACACCCACGCCGACAAGGCACTGGAGGTGCTGCGGGCGCGCTCGTCCGCCTAGGGTGCCGCGTGGGCGTCCTTGGAACGTCGCCGCGGCAGTTTGGCCACGATCGCCACCAGGATGCTTCCGACGACCAACCCGACCAGCGCTGACGCGAGGGTGTTGACGCACCACGCCAGCACGCCGCCCACTCCGGGTACGCCGTGCACGGACTCCTCCAGCAGGTGCACCAGATGGTAGGGCGCAGTCACCCCCAACTCGTCGAAGCCCACCAGCAGGATGTGGCCGCCGACCCACAGCATGGCGGCGATGCCGATCGTCGACAGCCCGGACAACACCTTGGGCATTCCGGCGACCAGAGCCCGGCCCAGTCGCTGGGAGAACCGTGAGGATCGCTGGGCCAGCATCAGACCGACATCGTCCATCTTCACGATCAGGGCGACGACGCCGTACACCCCGGCGGTGATCGCCACCGCGACGACGGCCAGGATCACTCCTCGGGAGAACACCGGCTCCGACATGACCTCCTTGAGGGCGATCACCATGATCTCGGCCGACAGGATGAAGTCGGTGCGGATTGCGCCGGCGATCGTCGTCGCCTCGGCATCCGGGCCGAGTTGAGCCGCCGGCACGTCGTGGTCGTGGTCGTCGTGACGCAGCGCGTGGATGATCTTGTGGGCGCCTTCGTAGGCGAGGAAGCACCCGCCGAACATCAGGATGACCTCGACCACCTTCGGCGCGATGGAACTTAGCAGCAGCGCCGCGGGCAGGATGATCAACAGCTTGTTGCGCAACGATCCGATGGCGATCCGCCGGATGATCGGCAGCTCGCGCTCGGCGGCGAGGCCATGCACATAGCGGGGGGTGACCGCGGTGTCGTCGACCACCACGCCGGCGGCTTTCACGCTGGCCCGGCCGGCGGCGGCACCCACGTCGTCGATCGAGGCCGCCGCCAGTTTGGCCAGTGCCGCGACGTCATCGAGTAATCCGACCAGACCGCCGGCCATCGCTAGTCCTCCCCGCCCAACAGCACATCGGCATCGAAGCAGGTGTGCTCGCCGGTGTGGCAGGCCGCGCCGACCTGATCCACCTCGAGCAGCACCGTGTCGCCGTCGCAGTCAAGTCTCAC
>CAZRFC010000074.1:0-13612 GCA_964598975.1 uncultured Mycobacterium sp.
AATTCGATGTGAACGTCATCGGCATCACGCTGAGCAAGGCGCAGTCCGAGTTTGCCCGGGAGCGGTTGGCCAAACTCGACACCGATCGCAAGGTCGAGGTCCGGATGCAGGGCTGGGAGGAGTTCGACGAGCCAGTCGACCGCATCGTAAGCATCGGTGCGTTCGAGGCTTTCAAAGTCGAGCGCTATCCGCTGTTCTTCGAGCGCGCCTATTCGATCCTGCCCAGCGACGGCCGGATGCTGCTGCACACGATCCTGGCGCACACCCAGAAGTTCTTCCGCGACAACGGAATCAAGCTCACGCTGAGCGATCTGAAGTTCATGAAGTTCATCGGCGACGAGATCTTCCCGGGCGGACGACTGCCTGCCGTGGAGGACATCGAGGAACTCGCCGACGGCTCCGGCTTCACCCTGGAACGGATTCATCTCCTGCGTCCGCACTATGCCCGCACGCTGGACATGTGGGCGGCCAACCTCGAAGCCACCCGGGATGAAGCCATCGCCATCACCGACGAGGCCACCTACGACAAGTACATGAAGTATCTCACCGGTTGTGCCGACTTCTTCCGACGCGGCATCACCAACATCGGCCAGTTCACCCTCGTCAAAGGCGAGTAGCCACCGTCGCTAGAGTTCGGCGACCCGCTTGCGTTCGGCTTCGATATCGAAGTCGGCCTCCGGCCAGGACAGGTTCATGGCGGTCAGCGCCTCGATGAGGAGTTCGGTGACGGCCAGGCGGGCGTACCACTTCTTGTCGCAGGGCAGCACGAACCACGGCGCCTGATCGGTGGCGGTCCGGTCCAGCATGACCTGATAGGCCTCTTGGTAGGACGGCCACAGTTTGCGCTCGTCGAGGTCGCCAGGGTTGTACTTCCAGTACTTGTCGGGCCGCTGCAACCGCTCGGCGAGCCGGGCTTTCTGCTCATCGAGGGAGACGAACATCGCCACCTTGACCAGCGATGTGCCGGCGTCGATGAGCTCCTGCTCGAAGGTGTTGATCTCGTCGTACCGCTGCTCCAGCTCGTCGCCCGGAACCAGCTGGTGAACCCGCACCACCAGCACGTCCTCATAGTGCGACCGGTCGAAGACCCCGATGTGCCCGGCCCGCGGCAGTGCCTTGTTGATTCGCCACAGAAAGTGGTGCGAGCGCTCCTCCGGGGTGGGCTTGCCGAAGCTGTGGTAGTCGATGCCCATCGGGCTGCCGGCGGCGACCACGTGGTTGACGATGCCGCCCTTGCCTGCGGTGTCCATGCCCTGCAGCACCAGCAGCACCGACCGGTGGTCGCCCTCCCTGCCGTTCGCGTAGAGCTTCTCCTGCAATTCGGCGAAGTGCTCGCCGCGCTCGGCGGTGATCCTCTCGGCGTCTTCGCGTTTACCGCTGAAACCGGGACTGGAGTCGGTGTCGATGGCACTGACCTTGTCCCCCGGGCGGAAACGCAGCGCATCGGAGGGCTTGTGGGTCCACAGCTCTGTTGCCATGGCCGAACCCTAGTTTTTAAATCGTGGTCGCGGGCTGCAATGCGGGCAAAACCGGTGCCGGATGCGGCTCGGACCGGAACCGGTCCAGCGAGCCGCCTACCTCGACGATCCCGCACAGCGCGCTCCAGCACAGCATCGTCAGGTAGTCGATCAGCTCATCGCTGCTCATTCGCGGGTGCGACATCCACGAGTGGGTGGCCTGCTGCACGCCGCCGACGATGAGGAAGGCCCACGGCTCCACCCCGCTGGTGTCCATTCCGGCCACCTGCATGCGCCGGCGCAGCATGACCGCGAGCATCCTGGCGATGATCTGCTCGGAGTTGGCGATGATCTTGTTCTTGCTCGCCGAGGAGTTAGCCATTACGAACCGGTACGGTTCCGGTTCGGCGGCAACGGTTTCCACGTAGACCCGGATGATTTCGCGAGTCAGGTCGAACCCGTCGAGGTTGGACGACAGTGCGGCGGCCATGTTGGGGATCAGGGTGGTCTGCGCGAAGCGCATCATCACCGCGGTGGTGAGATCGTTCTTGTCGACGAAGTACCGGTACAGCACGGTCTTGGAGACCCCGATCTCCGCGGCGATCTCGTCCATGCTGACATCGCGGCTGCGTTCGCTTCCGAGCCGCCGGATCGCGTCTAGTGCACCGTCGACCAGTTCGGTCCGGCGCTCGACCTTGTGCTGATGCCAGCGACGTTTGCGACCGTCGGTCTTGGCCACGGACCGGGCGAGCGGGTGCGCTGGTTCGGGGGTTCCAGACTGTGTCACGATCGCCGACTCCGTCCTCATCTCGTCGTAGGGATTCTACCGGCGGGACGCCGGAAAGTTGTGACCGACGGTCACACACAAATTCCGGGTCCGTTGCTGCGCTGCTGGCGAATAGCTTCCGGTCTCCGCCGGGAAATAGGGATGATGGAGGCGTGGCAGCCCAACACCGGCGTTCGACGGCGTCGTTTGCTGAATCGTTCGCGGGAGCCGATCAGGCCGCCGACGCCGAGCGGGCTCGCAACCTGCGCCAGATGAAGGCGGTGGCGCTGGGCTTCCTGATCGGCGCGACGGTGATCTTCCTGCTCTGCCGGTGGGCCCTGTCCCAGGGTGGTCCGGGATGGATCGGGTACGTCGGCGCCGCCGCGGAGGCCGGCATGGTCGGTGCGCTGGCGGACTGGTTCGCGGTGACCGCGCTGTTCCGTCATCCGCTGGGCCTGAAGATCCCGCACACCGCGATCATCAAGCGGAAGAAGGATCAGCTCGGGGAGGGGCTGGGCACCTTCGTCCGCGAGAACTTCCTGTCCCCGGAGGTCGTCGAGAACAAGTTGCGCGACGCCGAGATCGGCAGCCGGCTGGGCAAATGGCTTTCCGAGCCGGCGCACGCCGCGCGGGTGGCAGACGAGGCTTCGACCATCCTGCGGGTGGGTGTGGAACTGCTCACCGACGAGGACATTCAGCAGGCCATCGACCGGACCATCGTCAAACGACTCGCCGAGCCGCAGTGGGGGCCGCCTGCGGGCCGGGTGCTCAACCAGCTGCTCGCCGAGAACCGGCAGGAGGCGCTGATCCAGTTGCTGGCCGACCGGGCCTTCGAATGGGCATTGACCGCCGGCCCGACCATCGAACGGGTGGTGCTGCGCGACTCCCCGAGCTGGTCGCCGAAGTTCGTCGACCAGCTGCTCGGCGACCGCATCCACCGCGAGCTGATGGACTTCACCGACAAGGTGCGTCGCAACCCCAACCACGAGTTGCGGCAGTCGGCCAACCGGTTCCTGTTCGAATTCGCCGACGACCTGCAGAACGATCCCTCCACCATCTCCAAAGCCGAGACGGTCAAGGAGCAACTCATGGAGCGCGACGAGGTGACCCGGGCGGCGGAAACCGCGTGGAAGACCCTCAAGAAGCTGGTTCTCGACGGTGTCAACGACCCGTCCAGCGCGCTGCGCGGGCGGATCGCCGATTCGGTGGTGCGGATCGGGGAGTCGCTGCGCGATGACGCCGAACTGCGCGACAAGGTCGATGACTGGATCGTGCGCGGCGCACAGCACCTGGCCAGCCAGTACGGCGCCGAGGCCACCACGATCATCACCGACACCATCGAGCGCTGGGACGCCGACGAGGCCAGCCGGCGCATCGAGTTGCACGTCGGCCGCGACCTCCAGTTCATCCGGATCAACGGCACCGTCGTGGGTGCACTGGCCGGCCTTGCGATCTACACGATCGGACAAATCCTCTTCTGACCTGCGCTAGCAAGTGCTTGCAATTGTTAGCACCCTGGGCTACGCTGGTGTCAATATGCAAACGGCAACCGTTCCCGCGAGGAGGCGAGTCATGGCTCAGGAGTCAGACCTCGCCGCCGTCGTGACCAACGCGGCACACGACATCGGGGGCTTCATCCGCACCCAGCGGGAAGCAGCCCAGGTCTCGGTGCGGCAGCTCGCAGAGCGGGCGGGCGTCAGCAACCCGTATCTGAGCCAGATCGAACGGGGTCTGCGCAAGCCGTCTGCGGAAGTGCTGAGCCAGATCGCCAAGGCCCTGCGGCTGTCGGCGGAAGTGCTCTACGTCCAGGCCGGAATTCTCGAGCCCGGGCAGCCGAGCCAGGTGCACGACGCCATCGTCGGTGACACAGCGATCACCGAGCGGCAGAAGCGCGTCCTGCTCGATATCTACACGTCTTTCCGTCAGCAGAACGAGGTCGCCCCGGTGGTCGATAGCGCAAGGACTGATCCCGCAGGGGAGCCGCCGTCTGAGTAACAGGAACGCCTGAATCTCCTCAACCATAAGCTTCACGAGAACACCGAAAGGAAACAGCCATCATGGCGAAGAAGAACAAGAACGAGAACACCATCGAGGATCTGAAGACCCCGCTGCTCGCCGCGGTCGGTGCCGCCGACCTGGCGCTGGCGACGGTCAACGAGATCGTGGCGGTCCTGCGCGAGCGGGCCGAGGTTGCCGGCGACCGCATGGACGACCGGCGCGCGGCGCTGACCCGTCTGCAGGAGGAACTGCCCAAGCGGACCGAGGAGCTGCGCGGCAAGCTCACCTCCGAGGAACTGCGCAAGGCGGCCGACGAGTTCCTGGTCGACGCCACCGAGACCTACAACAACCTGGTCGCCCGTGGCGAGGCCGCACTGGAGCGCATCAAGGGTCAGCCTGAGTTCAAGGAAGCCGCCGACCGCGTCGAGGGTTACGTCGACCAGGCCGTCGAGCTGACCCAGGAAGCGCTGGGCAACGTCTCCGCGCAGACTCGCGCCGTCGGTGAGCGTGGCGCCAAGCTGGTCGGCGTCGAACTGCCGGCCCCGGCCAAGGCCCCGGCCAAGAAGGCTCCGGCCAAGAAGCCCGCCGCCAAGAAGGCTCCGGCGAAGAAGGCCGCTCCGGCCAAGGCTGCTGCCAAGAAGGTCGCCAAGAAGGTTCCGGCCAAGAAGGCTCCGGCCAAGAAGGTGACCCAGAAGTAGGTCTGAGCATGTGGCGACCCCTATCGCCACGCTGAGGACGAGACCCGCCTACCCTTGAAGCCGTGATGCTTCAAGGTGTGGCGGGTCTCGTTCTTAATGTGCTCTCCTGGGCGGTGCTGGGCGTGAACATTTACGCCTTCGTGCATGCGGCGATGCAACGGCCCGATGCCTACACCGCCGCCGATAAATTGACCAAGCCGGCCTGGCTGGGGATTCTCGGCGTCTCCGCGCTGCTGTGCCTGTTGATGGGAAGCTCGTTCGGGATGGTCATCGCCGCGGTGGCCGCCGGCGTGTACCTGGCCGATGTGCGGCCCAAATTGCTTGAGGTGCAGGGGAAGTCGCGCTGACCGGTGAGACGAATCCTGGCCCCGATCGCCGTGGCCGCAGTCGGTGCCGTCGCACTGGCGCCGACGGTCTGGGCTGAACCCGACCCCCCGCCGCCCTACGTCGACTACGTCCGCTGGGTCAGTTATGACGGTCTGCCGACCCTGCGGGTCTACCCGACCGCGGCAGGCCGCGAGGTGGCCGGCGAACTGGCCAAGACCGCCGCGCAGTCCGATGAAGCCTGGGCCGAGGTGATCGCCCTGGCGCCCGACGCCGACACCCCCAGTATCCGCGAGCAATTCCTGTGCCACTGGCGGTTCGCGGAGTTCGCCGAGCCCGGCAAGACCAGTTGGGACCTCGAGTCCTGGCGGCCGGCGGTGGACGACAGCACGATGATCCTGACCGGCTGCAACCCGGGCGGTCCGGAAAAGGGTTAAGAACTGGTCAGATCCCGGCGAAGCACGGGTCCTGCTCGCCGTTGGGGATGGTCGCGTCCCGGGTCACGAACCGCGCCGCAACGCCGCTGTCGGTCACATCGACGGACTCGGCATGAATGCCCATCGGCAGGTTCTTCGTGAGCTGATCGGTGAAGGCGTCCAGCGCGGGCTGCACGGTTTCGCGCGGCAGGGTGAAGCCCAGCCCGGTCACCCTGGCCACCTGCAGAGTCAATCCACCGTTGAACACGGCCGGCTTGATCGTCACCGTTCCCAGCGGACCCTGAACTTCCAGGGTGCCGGTCGACGGGTCCGGGGTGACTGCGCTGACCAGTCCGCCGATCAGCGGGAGCATGCCGGACACGGTCTGCTTGATGCCGTCGGCGGACCAGGTGATGTCGGCATCCAGCGAGCCCAGGGTGCCGGCCGAGTCGGCCGTCTCGCGGATCCGGACGTCATCGAGGCGCAGTTGCAGCTTCATGCCCTTGGCTTCCCGGATCTGGTTGCCGGCGGTTTCCACCCGCATATCCCGGTAGTGGTGGCCGAAGTGCTGCAGCAGGAAGGGCCGCACCCCGAACGAGGCCTTCGCACTGTCCTGGACTACGCAGCTGACCGCGTTGGCGACGATCGAGTTGGCCCGGTGGCGGGCGTAGAACTCGCCGCCGAGCAGTCCCGCCAGCGCCAGCGCCCCGACGATCACCAGGATGAGCGCCACCGACAGCGGGTCGCGGCCCAGTCCCCGGCGGGGCTGTTCGGGTTCGGGTGGCGCGACCTCGACGGGCGGTCCGGCCGGCGGGGCCGGCGGCGTCGGTAGGTACTGAGTGGGTGGCTGCGGAATGTGCTGAGTCGGCGCCTCCGGATGGCCCGGTTCCGGATGGCCCGGCGCCTGATAGCCCGGACCCTGATAGCCCGGCACTGGATAACCCGGTCCGGCGGGGGGCTGGCCGTGCGGCGGGTACGGGCCCTGCGGCGGGTTCGTCACCCGCGCGATTCTGCCCTACGAATCTGTGCCGCGTCGATCACGGCGATTTCGCAGCACCCCGACGGTGTCGCGGACGGCGCCGAGGCTGTCGACATCGACGTCGCACAGCACCAGTTGCGGATCGGGCCCCGCGGAGGCCAGCACCTCACCCAGTGGGGATGCGACCAGGCTCCCGCCGACGCCGGTGGGGGCCGCGGCCGCCAATTCCGGGCCCGGATAGGCCTGGCCGGCGGCAGCGACGAAGCATCCGGAGTCCAGGGCCCTGGCCCGCGCCAGCAATGTCCATTGATCCAGTTTTCCGGTGCCGGCGCCCCACGAGGCGCTGACGGTGATCACCTGGGCGCCGAGATCCGCCAACTCGCTGTAGAGGTAGGGGAACCGGATGTCGTAGCACAGCGTCAGCCCGACGCCGGTGCCGTCGACGTCCACCACGACCGGTTCGCGCCCTGGTGCCACCGTCTGCGACTCGGTGAAACCGAACGCGTCGTAGAGGTGGATCTTGTCGTAGCGGGCCTCGACGCCGGCCCCGGTGGCCAACAGCGTGTTGGTGACCCGCCCGTCGGCTGCGGGGGTGAACATCCCGACCAGCACCGTGATCCCGGCGTCCCGGGCGATCTCCCGCACCGCATCGGCCCACCGGCCGTCCATCGGCTCGGCGACCGGTCCCAGCGGAACACCGAACCGGCACATGGTGGCTTCGGGGAACACCACAAGCCGAGCCCCGGCATCTGCCGCACGGCGGGTGTAGTCGCCGACGAGCGTCAGGTTCGCGGCTGGGTCGGCGCCGGCCAGGATCTGCGCCAGAGCGATCCGCATGGCGTTCAGGGTACGACCCCGCGAGCGTGATGCCAGCGTCACGCTGGGCGCCGAGTGTGACGCCAGAGCGACGTTGGACGGGCTAGGCCGGAGCCACGGCGGCCCAGGGGACCGTCAAGACCGCATCGCGGGGGTTGCGCCGCTGTGCTTCGATCGGAAACCCGGCTGCCCGCAGGTCCGCCAGCATCGCCCGCCACCGCGCCCGCGGCCCGAACACCGACTGCCCCGCGGCCGCGGCCCATGAGCGGTCGGCCGCATCGAGCAGGGTGTGAATCGGCTGTCCCGGAACATTTTGGTGGATAAGGACTTTCGGCAAACGCTCAGCCAAATCAGAGGGCCGCTCGATGCTCCGTGCGTCGCAGGCCAGGGTCAGGCTCACCGGCCCGTCGCCATCCAGCAGCACCCAACAGCTCCGTCGGCCCACCTCGTCGCAGGTGCCGTCAACGAGCACCCCGCCCGGCGCCAGGTTGTCCTGCATGGTTCGCCAGGCGTCGGCCACGGCGTCCTCTGGATACTGGCGCAGGACGTTGAATGCCCGCACGAGAACGGGTCGCAGGCCCGCGAGTTCGAAACCACCCAGCCGGAATTCGGCGTCCTGCCCCCTGGTGGGCGCGACGTCGGCGTTGGCGACGGCAACCCGCTCGGGGTCTATCTCGAGACCGACCACCCGGACATCGGGTCGCACCGCGCGCAGCCGGGCCGCCAGTTCCAGGGTGGTCACCGGCAGCCGGCCGTAGCCGAGGTCCACCACGACCGGCGCCTCGGCCGAGTCCAACGCGGCCAGCACCCGGGGGGAGTGGGTCAGCCAGCGGTCGGCCCGACGGAGCCGGTTGGCGCCCGTGGTTCCCCGGGTCGGCATGCCGACCGGCCGTGGTGGCCTAGCGATGGCCGGCGATCCAGTCGGCGGTGAACTCGCCCTCCTCGGCGAACAGCAACTTCAGGCCGCCCATCACCAGCTGTTCGATCTGCCCGCCGATCAGCGGCACCTTTACCCGGCAGGTGCTCTCCAGGCGCATCCGGCTGCCGCGCTCGGTATCGGCGAGGGTGTAGTCGCCGGTGAGTTCCACCGGTGCCGGGATGTGCGCCCGGTAGCTGCCCAGTGCCCGGTTGGTGGGGACGTGGAAGGGTTCGAAATGCTGCTCGCGGGTGACGACGAAGGTGCCCGGCAGCACCGGCCGGGCAATCGCCGGGAGGTCGTCGGCGGACATGATGTGGGTGAACGACACATCGGTGCCGGTCTCGTCGGAGGAGAAGTGGGCGATCTCGGTGCGTGACGAGTGGCTCAGATAGAAGCCGACCAGATCCTCCCAGTAGTCCACCTTGGTGAACAGGCTGTACATCGTGGCGGCCGGCACCTCGACGTCTATGTCGAACACCATGCTGCGTGGCATTGATCCAACCTTGTCTGGAGGCTAACGGCCGGAGATCCACCGGGTGGTGAACTGCTGCTCGTCGTTGAGCAGGTTAATCAACTGGTTGCCGATGAACTTTTCCATCTTGCCCCCGACCAGTGGGATCCGAACCTCGACGGTGGCCCGAAATGCCAGCCTCGCCCCGTCGATGACCGGCGACAGGCTGGCATCCCCGTTGAGGGCGACCGGCGCCCGCACGATGGAACTGGCCACCGCCGCCTGCGCTGCCCCGTCCGACACGCCGGTCCAGGTCTCGGCCCGCCGGATCTCCAGGTCGCCGTGATGGAACTGGTGAACCACGCCCGGTAGCCGCTGGGCCCGCAGCACCTGGGTGGTCACCACGTCCACGCCGCCGTCGCCGCCGACCCGGAAGGATTCCAGCGTCCATTCATCGGCACCCGACGCGGCCAGTCGGGCCAACCAGTACTGCTCGTCGCAAAATGCAGCGTGAATCTGCTCCACCGTCCCCGCGTACTCGGTGGCTATGTCGAACGATCGCGGCATAGCGGTTGAGGCTACCGTTAGGCGCGTGTCCGGAGGGCAGGAGCGAAGCGACTCGGGGATGGGTTTCGGAGGGCAGGAGCGAAGCGACTCGGGGATGGGTTCCGGAGGGCAGGAGCGAAGCGACTCAGGAATGACACTGCAGGGAGATTTCGGCGGAGCGCAGGTCGCCACGAACGTGCCGTTGGCGTCGATGACGACGTTGCGGGTCGGTCCCACGGTCCGTCGCGTGATCACCTGCGCCAGCACCGATCAGATCGTCTCAACCCTGAAGACCCTCGACAGTGCCGGTGAACCGGTCTTGATTCTCGGCGGTGGATCCAACGTGGTCGTCGCCGACAGACTGACCGACCTCACTGTAGTGCGGCTTGCCAACGACGCGATCACGGTGGACGCCGACACGCTTCTGGCGCAGGCCGGCGCCGACTGGGACACCGTCGTCGCCCGCGCCGTGCAGGCCGGTCTCGGCGGGCTGGAGTGTCTTTCGGGAATACCTGGATCGGCCGGGGCCACCCCGGTGCAGAACGTCGGCGCCTATGGAGTCGAAGTCGCCGACTGGATGACTCGGGTCAGGCTGCTGGACCGGCGCTCCGGGGAGGTGAGCTGGGTGTCGGCGGACCGGTTGGGCTTCGGCTACCGGCACAGCGTGCTGAAGAACTCCGCCGATGCCACCGTTCTGGAAGTCGAGTTCCGCCTCGACGCCACTGGGCAATCCGCACCGGTGCGCTACGCCGAACTCGCCACCGCGCTGGGCCTGGGCGCCGGTGATCGGACCGACCCGCAGCGGGTGCGCTCGACAGTGCTGGCGCTACGCGCCACCAAGGGCATGGTGCTGAACGCCGACGATCACGACACCTGGAGTGTCGGTTCGTTTTTCACCAACCCGGTGGTGAGCGCCGAGCAGTTCGAGCGCATTCGGCGGGACTCCGCTATCCCGGTCCCGAACTACCCTGCCGACGGTGGGGTGAAACTGGCGGCCGGGTGGCTGGTGGAGCACGCCGGATTCGGCAAAGGGTTCCCGGGGGAAGGTCCGTGCCGGTTATCTACCAAACACGCACTGGCCTTGACCAACCGCGGCGGGGCCGGTTCCGACGACGTGCTTGCGTTGGCGCGCACGGTCCGGGACGGGGTGCGTGCGACGTTCGGTGTGACGCTCGTTCCCGAGCCGGTGCTGGTGGGCTGTGCGCTCTGACTCCGCGCTGAGTCAGGAACGGCGGTTGAATCGGCTGGCGTTGGCCTGGTCGCGGGGCCGCATGATGATCTGGTCGATGTCGACGTGCGAGGGCCGCGAGGCGACGAACCTGATCACCTCCGCAACGTCCTGGGCCACCAGTGGGGTGATCCCGGCATAGACCCTCTCCGCGCGCTGCTGATCGCCGCCGAAGCGCACCAGGGAGAATTCGGTCTGCACGGCGCCAGGCGCAATCTCGGTGAGCCGCACGGGTTTTCCGAGGAGCTCGCCACGCAGGGTCCGGTGCAATGCGCCCTGGGCGTGTTTGGCGGCGGTGTAGCCGGCCCCGCCGTCGTAGACCTCCAGGGCGGCCGTCGACGTGACGGTGACGATCAGGCCGTCACCGGAGGCGATCAGCGCCGGCAGCAGGGCCCGGGTCACCCGCAGCGTGCCCATGACGTTGGTCTCCCACATCCACCGCCAGTCCTCGAGGTCCGCGTCGAGGACCGGTTGCAGACCTTTGGCGCCGCCGGCATTGTTGACCAGGACGTCGACCCGTTCGAGCCGGTCGGCCAGTGCCCGCACCGCGGCGTCGTCGGTGACGTCGGCGACCGCCGCCGTCCCGTCGATCTCGGCGGCCAACCGCTCGATGCGGTCGGCGCGGCGGGCCACCGCCACCACGTGGAATCCCTGCGCGGCGAGGGTTCGGGCCGTGGCCTCGCCGATGCCCGAACTGGCACCGGTGACCACCGCAACGCGCGAGTGGGCGTCCGCAATGTGTGTCACCGGACCGACTCTAGCCAGCGCGGTATCGGCGCGGTGACATGATGGACCGGTGCGGCATCCCCGGGACCTGACCGACGTCGGTGCGCTGCCGCGCCGGGTGGCGGTGTTGTCGGTTCACACCTCGCCGCTGGCGCAGCCCGGTACCGGAGATGCCGGTGGCATGAACGTCTACGTCCTGCAGACCGCGTTACACCTGGCCGCTCGCGGCGTGGACGTGGAGATATTCACCAGGGCCACCTCCTCGGCCGACCCCCCCACGGTCCGGGTGGCACCCGGTGTGCTGGTGCGCAATGTGGTTGCCGGGCCCTTCGAGGGTCTGGACAAATACGACCTACCGACGCAGTTGTGCGCGTTCACGGCGGGGGTGTTGCGGGCCGAGGCCAACCATGACCCCGGGCACTACGACATCGTGCATTCGCACTACTGGCTCTCCGGTCAGGTCGGCTGGCTGGCCCGGGAGCGCTGGGCGGTGCCACTGGTTCATACCGCCCACACCCTGGCGGCGGTCAAGAATGCCGCCCTGGCCGACGGTGATGCACCCGAACCGCCGCTGCGGGCGGTCGGCGAACAGCAGGTGGTCGATGAGGCCGACCGTCTGATCGTCAATACCGAAGATGAAGCACACCAACTGGTTTCGCTGCACCACGCCGATCCGGAGCGCATCGATGTGGTGCATCCCGGAGTCGACCTCAGAACCTTCACCCCGGGTGATCGGGCGGCGGCACGCGCGGCGCTGGGGCTGCCCCCCGGCGAGCCGGTCGTCGCGTTCGTCGGCCGCATCCAGCCGTTGAAGGCCCCCGACGTGCTGCTGCGGGCGGCCGCGCTGCTGACGCCGACCGTGAGCGGGCCGGTGCGGGTGGTGGTGGCCGGCGGGGCGTCCGGCAGCGGCCTGGCCGAACCGGACGGTCTGATCCGGCTCGCCGGTGAACTCGGCATCACCGAGCGGGTGACGTTCCTGCCACCTCAGCCGCGTGACCAACTCGTCAACGTCTACCGGGCCGCCGACCTGGTGGCGGTGCCCAGTTATTCGGAGTCCTTCGGCCTGGTGGCGGTGGAGGCCCAGGCGTGCGGAACACCGGTGGTGGCGGCCGCCGTCGGTGGCCTGCCGGTCGCGGTGGCCGATGGGCGAAGCGGAACCCTGGTGGCCGACCACGACCCGCTGCACTGGGCTGAGGCGATCACGGCGCTGTTGGAGTCCGACCCCGAACGGCTGCGT
This sequence comes from uncultured Mycobacterium sp., assembly GCA_964598975.1. Classification (GTDB taxonomy): domain Bacteria; phylum Actinomycetota; class Actinomycetes; order Mycobacteriales; family Mycobacteriaceae; genus Mycobacterium. The sequence goes on from CAZRFC010000074.1 coordinate 12,562, forward strand.
AGCGCGGCGATCGACCATGCCGGGCAGTTCTCCTGGGACCACACCGTCGACGCGCTGCTCGCCAGTTACGGCCGGGCGATCGCCGACTACCGCCGCACCCACCGGTCCGCACTCGATCCGGGCGCCCGTCGCGCCGGACGCCGGTGGACGATGCGGCGCGGGGTGCGGGCGTGACGGCCGAGGATCCGCGCCGGGCCGAGCAGCGGGTTCGGGAGGAGATCGAGGCGACGCTCACCGAACACGGGCTGAACTTCACCCGCTACGAGGGCGCGCACGGCGGACTGCCGGGGCTCATCGTCGAACTGCCCGGCGAGCGCAAGTTGATCACCAACACCCTGCTGAGTATCGGCGAGCACTCGGTGCGGGTGGAGTCATTCGTCTGCCGCCGCCCAGACGAGAACCACGAGGGCGTCTATCGCTTCCTGCTCAAACGCAACCGCCGCCTCTACGGGGTGGCCTACACCCTGGACAATATCGGCGACATCTACCTGATCGGGCGGATCGCCCTGGACATCGTCAATGCCGACGAGATCGACCGGGTGCTCGGCCAGGTGCTCGAGGCGGTCAACAACGACTTCAACACCCTGCTGGAGCTCGGGTTCGCCACCTCGATCCGAAAGGAATGGGCCTGGCGGGTGGCCCGCGGGGAGTCACTGAAGAATCTGAAGGCCTTCGAGCACCTGATCGACGACGACGATGACGGGGCCGCTCCCGGCGACGCCGGCGAACCCGACAAACAGTGAGCGCGGTCGTGAGACACTTCCCGCTATGGCTGACGGTGACTGCACGCTAATCCTGCTCCGCCACGGCGAAAGCCAGTGGAATGCGCTCAACCAGTTCACCGGATGGGTGGACGTCGACCTCACCGACAAGGGTCGCGCCGAGGCGGTCCGTGCCGGTGAACTGATCGCCGGGCTCGACCGGCTGCCCGATGTGCTCTACACCTCCCTGCTGCGCCGGGCGATCACCACCGCGAACATCGCCCTGGACAAGGCCGACCGGCATTGGATCCCGGTGCACCGCGACTGGCGGCTCAACGAACGGCACTACG
>CAZRFC010000075.1:0-13567 GCA_964598975.1 uncultured Mycobacterium sp.
CCGAGGACGGTCCCCACATGCTCTGGGCGTTGAACCCGCCGGCATCGCTCATGGCCAGACCGATCAACATCGGCCACCAGCCCTCGGAGGGGTTCAGGAAGCCGGACAGCGAGGATGCGTAGACGTACTTCTGCGGGTAGTAGATCGCGTAGGTCAGCGCCGCGCTACCAGCCATCGAAAGACCGACCACGGCGTTGCCGTTCGGGTTGATGCCCTTCTTCTCCTTGAGGAAGACCGGCAGTTCTTGGTTCATGAACGTTTCCCACTTGTAGGTGTAGTTCTGACCATTGCCCTGCGACGGCTGGTACCAGTCGGTGTAGAAGCTGGACTGACCGCCGACCGGCATCACGGCGGACAGGCCGGAGTTGAGGAACCATTCGAACGCCGGGGTGTTGATGTCCCAGCCGCTGTAATCGTCCTGGGCGCGAAGGCCGTCCATCAGAAACACGGCGTGCTCGCCGCCGGGCTGGAACTGGATGCGGATGTTGCGGCCCATCGCGGCGGACGGAACATCGATGTACTCCACCGGAAGACCGGGCCGCGAGAATGCGGACGACGTCGCCGAACCGCCGGCGACTCCGATCAAGCCGGGCATGACGGCTGCGGCGGCTACGGTTGCGGCCGCCCGGCGCATCCATTTGCCTCGCAACTTCTCGACGATCTTCATGAGGACTCCCATCACCTTTCGTACCGGAGCAGCGGTTAACTGCTGTGGTTCGGTAGTCAAGCACCGGGTGAATCAAGCGTCGGGCACGCGACGCGGTGCGCCAAGTCGCAGTTGGGCAACGATCGGGTCACGCGTTGAATCAGCTGAGCTCGGAGTCCGTTTCGGCTTCGGAATCCGGTGTGGCTGCGGACTCTTCGACCTGGTTGGCCGCCGTGCGAGCACGTTCGCGCCGCTCGTCGATCGCCTGACTGAGGTCCTGGAGCAACTCGGGTTTGCGAAATACCAGCTGCTCGACCGTCTTTCGGTCGATCTGCAGCATCGTCACCTCGCCGATCGCGTACGCGCTGCCCGTCACCGGCTCGCGGGTGAGAGCGGTCTGACCGATGAAGTCACCCTCATGGAGGGTGTTCACCGGAACCACGGCACCGTCCTTACCGGCGACGACAAGCCTTACGCGACCCTTGACCACGAATGACATCGCCGCCGGAATGTCGCCGCTGCGCTGCATCACTTCGTCGGCGCCGTACCGGATGACCTCCACGCTGGGCAGCAACGTCTCGAGTTCGGAACTGCTTGCCCGCAGGATCGGTGCCACCTTACGCAGCGCGTCGGCCCGCCGCTTCGGAGTGGAGAATTCATCGTCCAGTCCGTCGAGGCGCAGACCTGCGCGGCGGGCGGCGTACCACAACCAGCGTTGGAACGTCGACCGCGCAGCGATGTCGTCGGCGGGTGAGCGCACCGGGATCGTGACGGTGTAGTCGGTGCTGGAGTTGGCGTTGGCCGTCGGTTGGCCGTCCGGGTGCAGCTGCGGCAGATTGGCCGCGACGTCGGTGAGCAGTGCGCAGACCTCGTCCGGCGCGTCGGTTCCGGAGAATTTCGTCGGGACTGTGATGGTGTGGCCGCCGGCCGGCCGACTCAGGTTCGCGAACGCCTGGCCGGCCAGCACCGAGTTCGGGATGATCTCCAGGCCGCTGCCGGTGTTGATGTGAGTGGCCCGCCAGTTGACTTCAACGACGCGCCCGCGAGCCGACGTCGTCTCCACCCAGTCGCCGATCTGAAACGGCTGTTCGAAGAGCAGCAGCAGGCCGGAGATGATCTGGCCCACCGAGTTCTGCAGGGTGAGGCCGAGCACGATGGAACTGATGCCCAGGGCGGTGAACAGGCCGCCTACGTTGGCGCCCCAGACGTAGGCGAAGATCATCGCCACGCCGACCGCGATGATCGCGAACCGGGCGACGTCGATGAAAATCGCCGGCATCCGTCGTCGCCAACTGCCCGCCGGTGCGCTGTCGAAGACCGTCGCGCTGACCCCGGACAGCACCATGAACAGGATCAGGACGCCGAAAACCGTTGACAGGATGCGAACCGGCGTCGCGTCCACCGAAACCTCGGTGGTCTGCACCAGCAGCAGGAGCAGCGCCCCCAACGGCACGATGAAGGTGCGCAGCAGTCCGACCGGCCGAGCCAGGAAGTTGCCCCGGCGTTCCAGCGCGTGCTGCAACTCGGTGAGCAACACCAGCACGGTTGGCAAGCCAGCCGCGATGATGATCGACCAGTAGAACCACGGCGCGGTGAAGATACTCATCGGCGGGCCTTCACGACCGGTCTTCGGACAGGCGCCAGGCGGGCTCCTCGTGGTCTCCGACCGTGATCGACCCGGCCTGCGTATAGCGCAGGGTGTCCCGGGTTGCCTGGTAGACGTCGTCGCTGACGTAGATACCGGGCTCGGTCAGTCCGCGCCGGATCCTGGACGCCAGATGCACGGCACCGCCCCACAGGTCGTAGACAAGACCGGCCCGGCCGACCAGACCGCTGGTCACCTCGCCGGTGTCGATGCCGGCCCGAAGCTTGATGTCGGCACCGGTCTCGGCGTTGAACCGGTTGACGATTCGCTGCATCTCGAGGGCGAAATCAACCGTGCGATGAATGTTGTCCAGTCGTGGCACCGTCAGACCGCAGCTAGCCAGGTAGCCGTTGTGGGTGTTGCGGACACGTTCCACTCCGCTGCTCTCGGCAGCGGCGTCGAACTGTCGCACCAGTTTGTTGATGGCCTTCAGCGACTCGTCGGCCTCGAGGTCCGCGGACAGGTCATCGATGCCGATCAGGTCGGCGTAGAGGACCGTGACGTCCTGATGGGCCTCGGCGATGTTCTCCTCGCCGTCGCGGTAGCGTTCCACCACCGACTCGGGCATGAGTGACATCAGGAGACGGTCGTTCTCGGCGCGTTGCTCGTTGAGTAGTTGATGCTTGACGGCCAGGTTGCGGCTCATGTCGTTGAACGCCACGCTGAGGTCACCGAATTCGTCATTGGTATCGACCGGAAGTTCGACGTTGTAATCGCCGGTGCTGATCTTCTCGGCGCCCTCTTCGAGTCGCTTGATGGGGCGGACGAACAATCGCGACCAGACCATGGCCGCCAGACAGGCCAGGAAGATGATCAGGGCGGTCGACCGCACCAGTCTGTGCGCGAAGTTGCGTTCCGGGGCGAACGCTTCGTCGGAGTCCACCGCCGCGACGATCACCCAGTTGAGGCCTTTGAGTTTCAGCGGGGCGTAGGCCTGAAGTGCTCGATGGCCCAGGTAGTCGGTGGCGATGAGGGTGCCCGTTTCGCCCCGTTGCGCGGCTTCGGTGGCTTTGGTCCCCACCGGTTGGACCAACACGGTGGTGCCCTGCTTGATGGCGCGTTCGGCCACTTCAGGCGGTGTCCCGGCCTTGATGACGTCGGCTTTGTAGGCCTCCGGATTCTCCAGGAACAGCCGGGAATCCGACCTCATCAGGTCGTCTTTGCCGACCACGAAGGTTTCCCCGGTGCGGCCCAGTCCGGCCTGTTCCCACCGCCGGTCGGCGGTCATCAGGTTGCTCACGATGGTGGCCGGGTACTCCACCGCCATCACGCCGGTCGCCCGCCCGGTTGGTCCGATCGGAACCAGCATCCACGCGGTGGGTTGCCCGGACGGTAGGTACTCGGCGAAGTCGGTGGTGTCGACGTAGTCGATATCGTTGGACGCCATGGCCTTTCGGAAGGCCTCGGGCAGGAAACCTTCGCCGCGGTAGGGGCCGCTCAGGATGTTCGTCCCGAGTTCGACGCCCTTGTTGACGCTGTAGACCACGTCACCCTCGGCGTTGATGAGGAAAGCGTCCCGGAACCCCATCCGTTTGACGATCTCGGTGAAGTACCCGCTGTAGCGGGCATTGGCTCCGGACCAGATGCCGCCGTCACGGGGGTCGGGGGGTACGGGCGCCGAGGCTGTGTAGCGGGCCTGCAGGTAACGCGCCGCGGGGGCGGTCGGGAGCAGCGCGTTGATATCGAGGCGGCTGTCTTCTGAGCTCTTGAACTTGGAGTTGTAGAAGTCGACGATGGCGCGGTCCTGCTCGGGCGTGATGGTCGCGCCAGAGAGTTGCTCGAAGCCGGCATTGAACGCGTTCATTGCGCCGCTGACGGTCTCGCCGCGGGAGAACACGACCAGCGAACCGGTGATGTCGTTCAGACCTATCTCGAGTACCCGGGCCTGAGCCTCGCGAATGCTGGTGAGCCGGTCGAACACCGCCTCGCGCAGCGAACTGCGGCCTGATTCGAAACCGATGCCGCCGGCGATCCCGGTGGCCAGGACGCTCATGGTGAGGAGCATCAGCATCAGCTTGGACTGGATGCTTACCCGTTCGAGCAGGCTGCGTTTGGCCCGACGGCGCCGCAGTCGCTCGGCCAGGGCCGACCGGGACTCCTCGGGCGGTGCCGACATCGCATTCCTTTCCTGAGTCTGGTGGTATTCAGACACGCCGAGGGTAGCTTGTCGGGGGTGGCCGACCCCTATAACCTGCAGCGTTTCGTCGACGCACAGTCGCCGGTCTACGGACAGGTGACTGCCGAGCTGCGGGCCGGCCACAAGCGCACGCACTGGATGTGGTTCGTCTTTCCGCAGCTGAGGGGTCTTGGCCGTACCCCCACCGCAGAGTATTTCGGGATCGCTTCAGCCGGGGAAGCGGAGGCCTACCTTGAGCATCCGGTTCTCGGCCCGCGTCTGCGGGAGTGTGCCGGGCTGATGAGGGACCGTCCCGGATCTCAGCCCGCCGCGGCGATTCTGGGATCTGTCGATGCGCTGAAGTTGCATTCCTCGATGACACTGTTCGCGCGGTGTGCCGGTTCCGAGTCCGACCGGGCACTATTCGGGGCTGTACTGGACCGCTACTACGACGGCGAGCCGGACCAGCGCACAGTCGCGATGCTCAAAGCGGACTGAGTATCAGCCAGCCGCCTGCGGGAACATCTGTGCTGTGCACCACTTCGGTTGGCGGCGCTCCGGACCCCGCCAACACCTGGGCCGGTCGGCCGATCAGGTCGGTCACCGGCAGCGGCAACGCGGCGTCGGCGACGTTGAGCGCGATGAGTAGGGAGTCGTCACCGTGCCGGGACTCGTAGACGTAGCCCAGGTTGTCCAACTTGACGGCCGTGGTGCGGGCCTGGTGCAGCCAGGGGTGTTGGCGCCGGAGCCCGATCAGATAGCGGTGCAGGTTCAAGGTGTTGCGGTCCTCGCCACCAAGATCCGCTGGGGGGCTGCTGAACTCAGGACGGACGGCGTCGTCTCCGCCGGCGCGGTCTTCTTTGATTCCTCGGTAGCCCAACTCGTCGCCGGCGTAGATGCTGGGCACCCCGCCGGTGGTGAAAAGTAAGACCAGCGCATGCCCTACGTGCTCGGGTCGTTCGAGCTTGCTGGCGATTCGGGTGACGTCATGGTTACCCACGAAAGTCATCGGAGCGAAAGTGTCGAGAAAACCGTTGTGCCGCTGAAGAGCCCAATCAAGTTCGTGAAAGTTGCCGTCGTTGAGGCTGCTCCAGATCGCTTTCCACAACTCGTACTGGGTCACCGAATCGGCGGTGGAGGATTCGACGAAGGCCGAGTAGTCACCATGTATGACCTCTGCGACGAACCATGCGTCCGGGTGTTCGGCCCGGACCCGGGGTAATACCTGCGCCCAGAACGATTCCGGCACGGCGTATGCGGCATCAAGGCGCCAGCCGTCGGCCCCCCTTGCCAGCCAATGCTTCATGACATCGACGGTGTAATCGACGACGGCCGCGTCGCGGTGGTTGAGCGTGATCAGGTCGCTGTGACCTTCGAAGGTGTGGAAGCGCCCGGGCCGGCCGCGGAACCAGTCTGTGTGCGGAAACTCGGTACCCACATGGTTGAACACACCGTCGAGCAGCACCCGAAGACCACGTCGGTGTGCCTCGTCGATCAGTCGGTCGAAGTCACTGTCGTCACCGAGGCGGGAGTCGATCCGGTAGTGGTCGGTGGTGTCGTAGCCGTGGGTGCGGGAGGCGAATATCGGGCCGAGCGCGATTCCCGATGCGCCCAGTGCGATGGCGTGGTCCAGCCAGTCGACCAACCGGGACAGCCGATGTTCTTCCGGAGCTGGGGGATCGGCGGTGGGAAAGGCGCCGACGAATCCCAGCGGGTAGACGTGCCACCAGATTGCGTGGCTAACCCAGTCCGGCATGAGGTCAGGTTAGATGCAGGGGTGCTGGAGTTCACCGCCGAGGACTGGTCGGCCGAAGATGTCGCCCGGTTGCGCGGCATCTACGAGCCGTTGGCCGCGTCGGTGCGTGCCTTGGTGGACGCCACCATTCGCAGCGAGGCCGACGCCGAGACCGTTGCCGAGGTGAAGCGGGACATCGACGCCGCCGTGGCCCGCCTGCGCGCGCGGCAGATCGACGGTGCCTTCGGCGTGCGGGTGACCGCTGAGGGCAGGGGCCTCAGTTGGGGTAACGCGGTGATCGGGGTCCGCAACGCGCTGGCCCCGCCGGTGCTGACGCAGCGCGACGAATCGGGCCGGATCTGGGCGGACTTCACCCTGGGCGCCGCCTACGAGGGACCGCCCGGGCACGTGCACGGCGGGGTTTCGGCGCTGATTCTCGACCACCTGCTAGGTGAGGCCGCCAGCCCGGACCAGAAACCGAGGTTCACCGGCAGCATCACGGTGCGCTACCTGCGAGCCACCCCGCTGGGGCCGCTGCGCGCCGAAGCGGTGCGCACCCGAAACGAGGGCGTCAAGACGTACTGCACCGGCACCATCGCCGACGCCGAGGGGATCACCGTGGAGGCCGAGGGCGTGTTCATCACACCGCGCTGGCTGCGGGACTGATCGAGAGGCCGGCCGACTACTGCTTTCCCATGGCCAGCTTCAGCCGGTCCTCCGGGGTGATGAGGTGGTCGTGGCTGTCCTCGCCGATGTCGATCTGCACCCAGTCGATCGTCCCGGTGAACCGGTTGCCGCTGGGGCCGTAATCGGGCGAGGCCGGGGACCCGGTATCGCATCCGACGTCGCAGGCCTCGTCGGCGGAGAACCCCATCGGTACGGTCAGCTCGACACGACCGCTGCCCACCGGACTTCCGTCGTGGTAGAGGGTGACGTTGCCGCCCTTGGCAAGTCCGCCGCCGTCGTAGCGGAACTCCATCCGCACCTGGTGCTTTCCGGCCGGCAATGGCTCGTCGGCGGCGATGATGAAGTACTGGATGCCGAAGAAGTTGTAGCAGTACTTCAGTTTCCCGTCGTGAACATAAAGTGACCAGCCGCCGACCTGGCCGCCCTGGGTGACGATCACCCCGTTGGCTCCGACCTCGGGGACCATCAGATTCGCAGTCACCTGATGGGACTTGTTCTTGGTGTTGATGATGCAGTTCTCGCTGACCCGCATACCCTGGAACAGCAACTGGCTGTTGCCGCGGATCAGGGTTGGCCGTCCCGCGAGGTCGGAGTTGATCCGCTCGAACGAGCGGTCGTCGAGGGGCACGACGTTGTATTTGACCGCCTCGATGAGCCAAAGGCGCTGTAGTTCAGCGAGTTTCTCCGGGTTCTCGGCCGCCAGGTTGCGGGACTGGGTCCAGTCGTCCGGTCCGTAGAGTTCCCAGACGTCGTCATCGAAGGACGGCGGTGCATCTGGCAACCACGGTGTGCGGTGTTTCGTGCAGGCCGTCCAGCCCTCGTGGTAGATGCCGCGGTTGCCCATGATTTCGAAGTACTGCACGAGGTGAGACTCCGGGGCCGTAGCGTCGCGCAGGGTTTCCAGCATGCTGACACCCTCAAGGGGAGCCTGCTGAATTCCGTTGACGAACAGCGGCGCCGGGATGCCGGCGGCTTCCAGGATGGTTGGGGCTACGTCGATGACACTGTGGAACTGGTTGCGCGTGCTGCCTTTGTCGGCCAGGCCCAGCGGCCAGTGCACGATGGTGCCGTTGCGGGTGCCTCCCCAGTGCGAGGCCACCTGTTTGGTCCACTGATAGGGCGTGCACAGGGCGTGCGCCCAGCCCACCGCGTAGTGGTTGTAGGCGTCGGGGGTCCCGAAATCATCGATCTTGGAGAGCAGGAATTCCTCTGTCTCGATTCCAGGCATACCGTTGAGCGTGGCCATCTCGTTGAAGCAGCCGTTCGGGGTTCCCTCGGCCGAGGCTCCGTTGTCGCCGATGATGTAGTAGATCAGCGTGTCGTCGAGGAGGCCGAGATCAGCGATCGCGTCGACCACTCGGCCGATCTCGTGGTCGGTCTGTTCCAGGAAGCCGGCGTAGATCTCCATCTGCCGCGACAGCACCGGCTTGAGTTCGGCCGACATGTCATCCCAGCCCGGGATCACCGTGGGCCGCGGGGTGATTACGGCATCCTGCGGAATCACGCCGAGTTCCTTCTGGCGGGTGAAGATCCTCTCCCGCAACATATCCCAGCCGTCATCGAAGGCGCCCCGGTACTTATCCGACCACTCTTTCGGGACATGGTGCGGGGCGTGGGTCGCGCCGGGGGCGAAGTACATGAAGAACGGCTTGTCGGGTGCCAGTGCCTTCTGCTGGCGCACCCAGGTGATCGCGTGGTCGGCGAGGTCGGCGGTGAGTGTGTAGCCCTCATCCGGGGTGGCGGGCGGTTCGACGGCGGTGGTGCCCTCGTAAAGGCCGGGGTAGTACTGGTTGGCCTCACCGCCGACGAAGCCGTAGAAGTACTCGAATCCCGACCCTGTGGGCCAGCGGTCGAACGGCCCGACCGGAGAGACCTCCCAGGCCGGAACCTCGTGGCACTTGCCGAATTGCGCGGTCGAGTAGCCGTTGAGGCGGAGGGTTTCGGCGATCGGGGCCTTGTTCTTGGGGCGGACGCTGCTGTTGCCCGGCGCCGAGGTCGCCATCTCGGTGATCGCGCCCATGCCGACCGAATGGTGGTTGCGCCCGGTCAGCAGGGCCTGACGGGTGGGGGAGCACAGTGCGGTGGTGTGGAACCGGTTGAGCTTCAGGCCTTCTCCGGCCAGTCGCTCTGCCACCGGGGTGTTACACGGGCCGCCGAACGCCGTTGAGGCGGCGAAGCCGACGTCGTCGATCAGCACGATCAGTATGTTCGGCGCACCCTCCGGGGGACGCAGCATCGTGATCGGCGGGTAGCTGGTGTGCGGATCCCGGGCGTCGTAGGTGGTGACACCGACATCCTGCGGGTCGGGGATCGGCAGCACGTCGCGGCGAACGGACGGTTGGTCGGATTTGGCCATGGTTACCACCGTAGCGTTCGGGAGTAGCTTTGGACGATGGAGAAAGTGATCGTCGCCCTGCGGTCTCCCGCTGTCGACGATGCCTGGGTGGACGAAATGCGCGGTCCGGTCGCGAGGACATTGCTGGGCTCTGGACTGCCGGGACTGACGCTCAATCTGCGCGATGCACCCGTGCGCAGTTCAATGATGACGCTGACCACCCTGGACCCCCCGGTACAGGGTCTGGTGAGCATATGGACCGATCAGCACTACGGCGATCAGGTCCGCGGCGCCCTGGAGCTGCTGAGGCACCATGCCGACCAACTTGCCGCCTACCTCGTGACGGAATCGGTGCCGATGCGCCCGCCGTCGTCGCCGTTCGGCGAGCGCTCACCGGGCCTGGCCAATGTCGCCCTACTGCGCCGGCCTGCCGACATGGACGAAGCGACCTGGCTGGACCGGTGGTTGGGTGATCACACGCCGGTGGCGATAGCCACCCAGTCGACCTTCGGCTACGTGCAGAACTACGTGGTGCGCGCGTTGACCCCCGATGCCCCGCCAGTGTCGGCCATCGTCGAGGAACTGTTCCCGATCGAGGCGGTGGGGAGCCTGCACGCCTTTTTCGGAGCCGCCGACGACACCGACCTCGCCGATTGAATGGGGAGGATGATCGCCAGCACGTCCGCGTTCGGCGCCAACCAGAACATCGACACCGTGCCCACCGGGCGCTATGTGTTCGCCGGCTGATGGGTGACGTCGACGACTACCTCGCCGGACTGCCGGACGGTGCCGAGCGCGCCGAACTGGAGAGACTGCACACCCTCATCAACGCACAGGTCCCCGGACTCGGTCAACGTACCAGCTATTCGATGCCCTGCTATACCTACCGCGGCGTGCCGGTCGCGGGAGTCATTCTGCGCCGCAAGCACATTGCCTGGTATCCGTTCAGCGGTGCGGTGCTGCCCGAACTCGCCGATGAGGTGTCCGGGTGGTCACACAGCTCGGGGGCATTGCGATTCACCGCGTCGGATCCGCTTCCAGACCGGCTTGTCCACCGGTTGCTCGACGTCCGCATGCGTCTGATCGACGATCGTTCGCCTTAGGCTGAGCCCCGTGACGCTGCTCATTGCCGACAATAACCGGGTTCGCACGCTTACGCTCAACCGCCCCGATGCCCTCAACGCCTTCAACGAGGCTCTCTACGACGGCGCTGCGGAGGCGCTGAACTCCGCCGCCGAGGACCCGGATGTTGCCGTTGTGGTGATCACCGGTACCGGGCGGGCGTTCAGTGCCGGGCAGGACCTGACCGAGATGCAGGCCCGCATCACCGACCTTGGTTTCGTCCCCGGTCGGTATGGCTTTCCCGGCCTGATCGACGCCCTGAGCGGATTCAACAAGCCGCTGATCTGTGCCGTCAACGGACTGGGGGTGGGTCTTGGCGTGACGATCTTGGGCTACGCCGACCTGGCGTTCATGTCCGCCACTGCTCGGCTGAAATGCCCGTTCACCAGCCTCGGAGTGGCTCCGGAGGCGGCGTCGTCGTATCTACTGCCAGAGTTGTTGGGGCGGCAGAACGCGGCCTGGCTGTTGATGTCCTCGGAGTGGGTTGACGCGGCGGAAGCCCAGCGGATGGGTTTGGTGTGGAAGGTGTGTGAGCCGGAAGAGCTCCTGGCCGAAACGGTCCGGCACGCCGAAGTGCTTGCCGCTAAACCCATTTCGAGCCTCATTGCGGTCAAACAGGCGATGGCCGAGTCGGTAAGGCCAAGCGTGGCTGCCGCGCGTGCCCGCGAAGATGCCTACTTTGCCGAGATGATGGGGGCCGCGGCCAACGCCGCCGCACTGGCGGAATTCAACAGCGGCCGCTCTAGCTGACCTTGGCGAGGTCGGCGTGGCTCTCGACAAGCGCCTTGAGGTTGCGAAGGCAACGGCCGCAATCGAGTCCCGCACCACATGCGTCAGCCACCTGGCGGCAGGTTCTGGCGCCACCGGCAACGGCGTCGCTGACCATCGAGCAGGTCGTGCCGGCGCATAGGCACACGTACATCGGGTAGCCCTCCGGGAGAGTCCGTCATCTCAATGATAGGCAATGCTAACTTAAGTTAGGCTGTCCTACACAACCGGTTCTAGTCGAGGAGACGATATGCAGGGTGACGCTGATGTCCTGAAACTGCTCAACGAGCAGCTCACCAGTGAGCTGACCGCTATCAACCAGTACTTTCTGCACGCGAAGATGCAGGAAAGTTGGGGCTTCACCGAGATCGCCAAGCACACCCGCGCGGAGTCGATGGAGGAGATGGTCCACGCCGAGCGCATCACTGACCGGATTCTGCTGCTTGACGGTCTGCCCAACTATCAGAGACTGGGGTCGCTGCGAATCGGCCAGACGTTGCGGGAGCAATTCGAGAGCGACCTGGCGATCGAGCACGAAGTAGTCGCGCGACTCAAGCCCGGTATCGCCATGTGCCGGGAGAAGCAGGACACCACCACCGCCATCCTGTTCGAAACGATCCTTGCCGATGAGGAACAACATATCGACTACCTGGAGACGCAACTTCAGTTGATGGACAAACTCGGCGAGGAGTTGTACTGCGCGCAGTGCGTGTCTCGCCCGCCGGCCTGACCCGAACGGTTGTAGCCGGCCCCGGCCGGGAAGATAGTCGGGGTGAGCGTCCAGGAAGCACTGTCCGGCCAGCGCCTTAACCTGGTGTTCCTAGCTGTCTTGCTGGGCATGCTGCTGGCTGCCCTGGACCAGACCATCGTGGCAACCGCGCTGCCGACGGTGGTTGCCGACCTCGGCGGCGCAGGCCACCAATCCTGGGTCGTCACCAGCTATCTGCTCGCCTCGACTATCACCACCGCGATCGTGGGCAAACTGGGCGACCTGTTTGGCCGTAAGGCGATTTTCCAGGCAGCGATCCTGTTCTTCCTCGTCGGGTCGGTGCTATGCGGGCTGTCTTCGACGATGACAATGCTGGTGGCTTCGCGCACGCTGCAGGGCGTAGGCGGCGGGGCGATCATGGTGACCTCGATGGCGGTCATCGGTGAGGTGATACCACTGCGCGAGCGCGGGCGCTATCAGGGTGCGCTCGGAGCCGTGTTCGGTGTCACGACAGTGATCGGACCGCTTTTGGGAGGCTTCTTCACCGATCACCTGAGCTGGCGGTGGGCGTTCTGGATCAACATCCCGGTCGCCATCGTCGTGCTCATGGTCGCCGCGGTCGCCATCCCGGCGCTGGGTCGCACCGGTCGGCCGGTCATCGACTATCCCGGAATTCTGCTCGTTGGACTGGGTGCCACCGGGCTGACCTTGGCGACCAGTTGGGGCGGCACCACCTATCCCTGGGGTTCGCCGGTGATCGTCGCTTTGTTCGCCGGGTCGGCGGTCGCCCTGGCGGCTTTCGTCCGGGTGGAACTGCGCGCCACTGAACCGGTGCTGCCGATCCGGTTGTTCGGCAGTCCGGTCTTCACAGTCTGCTGCGTCCTGAGTTTCGTGGTCGGATTCGCCATGCTGGGCGCACTGACCTTCCTGCCGACATTCATGCAGTTTGTTGATGGTGTCTCGGCCACCGAGTCGGGGTTGCGCACCCTGCCGATGGTGGCGGGTCTGCTGATCACCTCGATGGGCAGCGGCGCGCTGGTCGGGCGCACCGGCCGCTACAAGATCTTCCCGGTGATCGGCACGGCCGTGATGGCCGTGGGATTCGTGCTGTTGTCCGGGATGACCGCGAGCACGCCGGTGTGGAGGCAATCCCTCGATCTGTTCATCCTCGGGGCCGGGATCGGGTTGTGCATGCAGGTGCTGGTCCTGACCGTGCAGAACACCGTCGACTTCGACGATCTCGGCGTGGCGACCTCGGGAGTGACCTTCTTTCGCACGATCGGAAGTTCCTTCGGCGCAGCGATTTTCGGCTCGTTGTTCGTGAACTTCCTCGACGACCGGATCGGGCCGGCGCTGGCTGCCAGCGGCGCCCCGGCCGAGGCCGCGCAATCACCGGCGGTGCTGCACCGCCTGCCCCCGGCCGCGGCGGCTCCGATCATCGACGCCTACGCCGATGCGCTGGGCCGGGTGTTTCTCTTCGCAGCCCCGGTGGCGTTGGTCGGCTTTATCTTGGCCCTGATGCTCAAAGAGGTACCGCTGCGCGACATGGGTGCCCCGCCGGTGGATCTCGGTGAAGGATTCGCGATGCCTTCGGCGGAGAATTCCGAGGAGATCCTCGAGGGTGCGGTGGCCCGAATGATGCGCCACTCGCCGGACTTGCGACTAGCGTCTCTGGCCGGCCTGCCCGGATGTCTCCTGGACGTCGGTGGACTCTGGGGACTTCTGCAGATCTACCGCAACAAGCAGGTATGACCTGTTCCCGCTTTCCCGGACGGCTTGTGTTGGGTGTTCACGCGGCCGTGTT
>CAZRFC010000076.1:0-13564 GCA_964598975.1 uncultured Mycobacterium sp.
GCAGGCCGTCGCCCAGATCCAACTCGACATGAACCCAGTCGTGGGCCTTGTTCAGCGGCGGCGAGGGCTCGCTGTCGGGACTGTCGGGGTCGAAAAGCACCGGGGAGTAGTCCTCGATGTCCGGGAGTTCGACCGGCAACAGCGACTCGGGCAGTGGGTGGGCCCGGCCGTCGGTGTCGTAGACGATGGGAAACGGTTCGCCCCAATAGCGTTGACGCGCGAACAGCCAGTCCCGCAACTTGTATTCCACGCGGGCACTGCCCCGGCCGTCGGCCTCCAGGCGGGCGGTGATCGCCTTCTTGGCCTCCTCGACGCCGAGGCCGTCAAGGAATCCGGAATTCACCAGAACACCGCCACCGGTGTGCGCCTCCTGCGAAACATCGCCGCCGGCAATGACTTCCAGGATCGGCAGGCCGAACTCGGTGGCGAACTCCCAGTCACGCTGATCATGTCCGGGCACCGCCATGATGGCGCCGGTGCCGTAGCCGAGTAGGACATAGTCGGCGATGAAGACCGGGATCTGCTCGCCGTTGGCCGGATTGGTGGCGTAGCTGCCCAGGAAGACGCCGGTCTTGGTCTTGTTCTCCTGGCGCTCGAGATCGCTCTTGGCGGCGATCGAACGCCGGTAGGCGGCGACAGCCTCGGCGGGGGTGGCAGCACCGCCTGTCCAGCGCGGATCGACGCCTTCGGGCCAGGAAGCAGCAGCCAGTTTGTCGACCAATTCGTGCTCGGGAGCGAGCACCAGATACGTCGCTCCGAACAGGGTGTCGGGACGGGTGGTGAAGACCTCGATATCGGAACCCGCGGCAGTGCCCGTGCGCCGCTCCTCGTCGTCGCCGGCGGCGAACAGCGCCGAGGCCCCCGTCGAGCGGCCGATCCAGTTGCGCTGCATGGCCTTGACCTTGTCCGGCCAGTCCAGGACGTCGAGGTCTTCCAGCAGCCGGTCGGAGTAGGCGGTGATGCGCATCATCCACTGCCGCAGCCGTTTCCGGAAGACGGGGAAGTTGCCGCGCTCGCTCCGACCGTCGGCGGTGACCTCTTCGTTGGCCAGTACCGTCCCCAGACCCGGGCACCAATTGACCATCGAGTCGGCGCGGTAGACCAGCCGGTGGCCGTCGATCACGTCGGCCCGTTCCCCGGCCGTCAGATCAGACCACTGTCGTCCGTCGTCGAGAGTCCTTGCTCCGCTGTCGAACTCGGCGATGAGTTCGGCGACCGGCCGCGCCTTGTTCAGCCGCGGGTCGAACCAGGCGTTGTAGATCTGCAGGAAAATCCACTGGGTCCAGGTGTAGAAGTCGACATCGGTGGTGGAGAAACTGCGGCGCTGATCGTGGCCGAGCCCAAGCCGGCCCAACTGGCGGCGGAAGTTCTCGATGTTCGCGTCGGTGCGGGTGCGCGGGTGGGTTCCGGTCTGCACGGCATACTGCTCGGCGGGCAGGCCGAAGGAGTCGAACCCGAGGGCGTGCAGCACATTGCGGCCGGTCATCCGGAAGAAGCGGGCGTAGACGTCGGTGGCGATGTAGCCCAGGGGGTGGCCGACGTGCAGGCCCTCACCGGAGGGGTACGGGAACATGTCCTGGACGAACATCTTGTCCTCGGGCACGGCGGTGCCGTCGGCCGGTGCCAGTGACCCGACCGGGTTGGGCACGTTGAACGTTCCCCACTGCTGCCAGTTGTCCTGCCATTGCCGCTCGATGCGGGCCGCCAAATCCGCGGTGTAGCGGTGCGGGGGTGCATCTCCCGCGTCGGCGAAGCTCATCGGCGATTCCGTCACGGACACAGGGTATCGGGGGCCGGTCCGGCGACGATGCGGAGCGCAGCGACGAGGAGGAACCGGACGAATTCCATCCGTTCCGGCGAGGGTGCGGAGCGCAGCGACGAGGCGGGGACGGTCGTTCGGGCGTGTTCCGCAACGGCTCGGTATCGGTTGCGTCGCAGCCCGGTCAGGGCTTGGTTCCAGGTCGGTTCCAAGCCTGTGGGTGCCCTGATCTGCTGGTTAGAGTCGGGCACGGAAGCGGGTTGCGGAAGATCGACTGAGCAGCCCAACCGTGCGAACAAGGACGTCAACGATGAACACGATCGCCCGTAACTGGCGGGTAGTGCTTGGTGGTGTTGCAGCCGGATCTGCGGCAGTCATCGGCTTCACCGGCGCGAGCGCCTCGGCTGAGCCGATTCCGCCCGCCCCGCCGGTGCCCGCCCCGGTCACGGTCACCCAGACGGTGACCGTGACCCCCGAGGCCGTTGCGGCACCCGCAACACCGGCGGCGCCCGACGTGACCGCTGCGCCCGTGACACCTGCTGCGGCACCGGCGGCCCCCGAGACCCCGGCAGCGGCGGCCCCTACGGCGGTGGCCGCCCAGCCGACCACACCGCCGATTCAGCCTGCCACCTCGGGCACCATCGCCGAGTTCTTCAAGGACAAGGGCGTCGTACTGGAGCCGCAGAAGGCGACCGGATTCACCGCGCTGAACCTCGTCTTGCCGGTGCCGTCGGGCTGGACCGTGGTGCCCGACCCGAACGTGCCCGACGCCTTCGGGGTGATCGCCGACCGCAAGGGCGGCGACGGCCTGTACACGTCCAACGCGCAGCTACTGGTCTACAAGCTCGTCGGCGACTTCGATCCACGGGAGGCGATCAGCCACGGGTATATCGATAGCCAGAAGCTGAGGAACTGGCAGTCCACCTCGGCGTCGATGGCCGAGTTCGGCGGCTTCCCGTCATCGATCATCACCGGGACCTACCGGGACGGTGACCTGACGCTGAACACATCCCGGCGCTACGTGATCGCCAACTCCGGCGCCGACCGGTACCTGCTGTCGCTGTCGGTCACCACCGCGGCGAACCAGGCCGTGGCCACCGCAACCGCAACGGACGGGATCCTCAACGGGTTCCGGGTGACGGATCCGGCCGCAGTTCCGCCGGCAGCGCCCGCACCGGCAACCCCCGCACCGGCAGCCCCGGCACCGGCACCCGGGCCCGCACCGGCCGCCGCTCCGGACCCGACGGCGCCGGGCATCCCACCCGTATCGGTCGCGGTGCCGCCGCCGGCCGTTGATCCGGCCACCGCGGTGGCCGCCACGGTGCCCGCTCCCTAACAGCACGGCGCGGCTCGTATTGTGGGCCCATGGTTTTCGCTGCGGTCGTATCCCTGGGCCTGGCCGTCCTGATCGGCGGCTCAGGGCTCTGGACGATGCGCAAGCCCGCACCAGCCGACCTCAACGGCAAGGTGGCCCGCGCGGTCGCACCGACCCAGGTGGCGGCTGGTGTCATGCTGGCCGCGGGTGGGATCGTGGCGTTGGCGGCACCGCACCCGATCGGCCTGGTCGGGCTGATCGTCGGCTTGGTCGGTGCCATCGCGACAGTCGGCGCGGGTTCCTGGCAGGGCGCCCGCTACGCCACCAGCAGGCAGTCGGCGGGCGGCTGTGCCTCGAAGGACGGCTCCGGCGACGGCTGCGGCGGCTGCGCCAAGGTCTGCGGCTCCGGCAATCCGGTCTAGCCAGCGCCGGATCAGTTCCGGCTGAGGTCGATGGGGTGGGTCGCCAGCATCGCCATCGGCATCGGTTGGCGGCGCATCACCCGCGACCACAGGTCGATTCTGGGTGCAACCAACACATCTGACGGCAAGGCCGACAACACGATCCAGTCGTCACGCTCGATCTCGCCCTCGAGTTGACCGATGGTCCACCCCGCGTAACCGGCGAAGATCCGCACGCCCTCGACTAGTGTGGCGATCATGTCCGGATCGGCATCGAGGTCCACCATGACGATCCGGCCGGCGACATGCCGCAGACCGGCGACGCCTTCTGGATCGGCTCCGACGCGCAGCGTGCCCAGGCATAGGGCCGCATCGCGTTTGACCGGTCCGCCGATGAACATCGTTTTGGGCTTGGCCACCAGATCGGACCATTGCGGTAGCACGTTGTAGACAGCGGTCTCGCTGGGCCGGTTGAGCACCACGCCCAAGGTTCCGCCGTCATTGTGCTCGACCACATAGATGACGCTGCGGCGGAACGTCGGCTCCATCAGGTCGATGTTGGCCAGCAACAACGAACCGGCCCGCACCCGATTCGCTGCGGGCGCCACGAAATCCTCGGGATCCTCCGATTGCGGCACCCCACCATAATGGCACGGCTGACCGCCTCCAACAGACGCGTGCGGATACCCGGTGCAGCGGTGTTTGTACTGTGAATCAGTGGTGGATGCCGGCGCTTCCGGGTCGCTGTGGCGATCGGTGCGCAGCCTGCCCGATTTCTGGCGGCTCCTCGAATTGCGGGTGGCGAGCCAGTTCGGCGACGGCCTTTTCCAGGCCGGTTTGGCCGGCGGCCTGCTGTTCAACCCGGAGCGGGCCGCCGACCCGTGGGCGGTGGCCGGGGCCTTCGCGGTGCTGTTTCTGCCCTACTCACTACTCGGACCGTTCGCCGGGGCGCTACTGGACCGCTGGGATCGCCGCGGTGTCCTGATTGCCGCCAACGCCGCGCGGGTCTTCGCCGTGCTGGGGGTGGCGACGTTGCTCGCCGTCGGCGCGCGCGACCTGTTCGTGTTGTGCGGCGCCTTGGTGGTCAACGGACTGAGCCGCTTCGTCACCTCGGGGCTTTCCGCCGCGCTACCCGACGTGGTTCCGCGCGACCGGATCATCACGATGAACTCGGTGGCCACCGCCACCGGCGCCACCGCCACATTCCTGGGAGCGAACTTCATGCTCGTGCCGCGCTGGCTGGTCGGCGACGGCGACGCCGCGGCGGCCACGGTGATCTTCCTGGTGGCGATCCCGGTGGCCGTCGCCTTCCTGCTTTCGCTGCGGTTCCGCCCCCACGTCCTGGGACCCGATCACACCGCGGTGCACGGTTCGCCGTTCTACGCGGTGGCCACCGGGTGGGTGTTCGGGGGGCGGGCCGTCATCGAGACCCCGACGGTGGCCGCGACGCTGTCCGGCCTGGCCGCCCACCGCATGGTGTTCGGCATCAACTCGCTTCTCGTCCTGGTGATCGTTCGACACACGGGGGACGTCGCCGGTTTCGGCGGGCTGGGCACCGCGGTGGTTTTTGTCGCCGCCACCGGCAGCGGTGCGTTCCTGGCGAACGTGCTGACCCCGTCGGCGGTGCGGCGCTGGGGCAGATACGCGACAGCCAACCTGGCGCTGCTGTTCGCCGCGCTGATCCAACTCGCCGGTGCCACTTTGGATCTGCGGGTGATGGCGGTCTGCGGCTTCCTGCTCGGACTGGCCGGCCAGACGGTCAAGTTGTGCGCCGACAGCGCCATGCAGATCGACGTCGGCGACGCGCTGCGGGGACACGTCTTCGCCGTCCAGGACGCGCTGTTCTGGATGTCGTTCATCGTCGCCATCTCGGCGGCCGCCGTGGTGATCCCGCCCGACGGTCGCTCGGCCGCGCTGGCCGTGGCCGGATCGGCGGTCTACCTGATCGGGCTGGCCTTGCACGCCGGTCTGGCCAGACGCGCGAACTAGGCTGGCCGCCATGACCGTTCTGGACGACCTCGTCGACGACCTGGCAGCAGAAAGTGCGGCCCTCGACGGCGTGGTCGCCTCCCTTCCGGCCGACCAGTGGTCGACGCCCACACCGGCACCGGGTTGGACGATCGCCCACCAGATCGGACACCTGCTGTGGACCGACAGGGTGGCGTTGCTGTCGATCACCGACGAGCCCGCCTTCCTCGAACTGGTCGCTGGTGCGCAGTCCGTCATGCTCACCTTCGTCGACGACGCCGCCGAACAGGAGGCGGCAGCGGCACCCGACGACCTGCTGGCCGACTGGCGTCGTGCGCGCACCGACCTGCACGCCGCGCTGCGCAGCGTTCCGGCAGATCGCAAACTGGCCTGGTTCGGCCCGCCGATGAGTGCCCCGTCGATGGCGACCGCCCGGCTGATGGAGACTTGGGCGCACGGACTCGATGTGGCCGACGCCCTCGGTGTTCAGGTCGCCCCGTCGGCGCGGCTGAAGTCGATCGCACATCTGGGCGTGCGGACCCGCGACTTCGCGTTCACGGTGCACGGGTTGACCCCGCCGGCCGAGGCGTTCCGGGTGGAGTTGACCGCGCCCGACGGGGGCCTGTGGTCGTGGGGCCCGGAGGATGCCGCCCAACAGGTGACGGGCTCGGCGTTGGACTTCTGCTGTCTGGTGACCCAGCGCCGGCCGCGTGCTGAACTCGACGTCAGAGCCGTCGGCGCCGACGCCGAGCAGTGGCTGGGCATCGCGCAGGCATTCGCCGGGCCGCCCGGGGTTGGTCGTTAATCGGTCGGCGACTGTGCGCTGGGGGCGGGCTTTTTCGCGAAACTTCCGCCCTGACTGCACACTCAAGAGGGCGGGCCGGCCCCGTCGGCGGCACCGTCCCCGTCGGAGTCCTGCAACCTGAGGTCCCAGTGCCCGTCGCGGTCGGTGTCGACGTAGCCGGTAGCGCCGTCTACGGACAACGCCCGGTCGGCCACGCCGTCGCGGTCGACATCCAACAGCTTTTCAACGGCGCCGTCCCCGTCGACGTCGCCGGCGCCGGTGTGCTCGACGCCGTCGAGGGAGAGCCAGCGCACCGCCGGCTCAGGTGCGCCGTCCACCGACCAGGTGCCGGTGCCGTCATCGGTGTAGCGCGCCTCGGGGACGTTGTCGTCGTCCAGGTCCAGGACGGCGTGGTCCGCCAGACCGTCCCCGTCCTCATCGGCCATCAGATCGTCGAGCAGTCCGTCACCGTCGAGATCGAGGGCAGCCGGGCCGGTCCATATCGACACCGATCCGTCGCCGGCGTCCAAGCAGTAATCCATACCTGTTTAGACGGATTGGCTTCCTTTCTCGTTCCACCAAGCCAGCAATTCGGTCTCCGCCTCCTCGCGAGAGAGCGGACCCCGGTCCAGGCGTAGCTCCTTGAGGTAATTCCACGCCTCGCCGACCGTCGGGCCGGCCGGGATGCCGAGGAGTTCCATGATCGCGTTGCCGTCAAGGTCGGGGCGCACCCGCGCGAGATCCTCCTTGGCCTCCAGTTCGGCGATCCTGGTTTCCAGGCTGTCGTAGTTGGCCTGCAGTCGGGCCGCGCGCTTCTTGTTGCGAGTGGTGCAGTCCGCGCGGACCAACTTGTGCAGCCGGGACAGCAGCGGTCCGGCGTCGGTGACGTAGCGGCGCACCGCGGAGTCGGTCCACCGGCCTTCCCCGTAGCCGTGGAAGCGCAGGTGCAGGTAGACCAACTGGGAAACGTCGTCGACCATCTGCTTGGAGTACTTCAGCGCCCGCATCCGCTTGCGGACCATCTTGGCGCCGACGACCTCGTGGTGGTGGAAGCTCACCCCGCCGTCGGATTCGTGGCGGCGGGTGGCCGGTTTGCCGATGTCGTGCAACAGCGCCGCCCACCGCAGCACCAAATCCCTGTGACCGGGTTCCTCGAGTGCTATCGCCTGCCGCAGCACGGTCAGCGAATGCTGGTAGACGTCCTTGTGCTGGTGGTGCTCGTCGATCGCCATCCGCATCCCGCCGACCTCGGGCAGCACCACATCACCTAGACCGGTCTGCACCATCAACTCGATACCCGCCACCGGGTCGGCGCCCAGCAGCATCTTGTCCAATTCGACGGCCACCCGCTCGACGGTGATTCGGGACAGCTGCGGGGCCATCTCGACGATGGCCTGCCGGACCCGGTCGGCGACGTCGAACTCGAGTTGAGAAACGAACCGCGCCGCGCGCAGCATGCGCAGCGGATCGTCGCCGAAGGACACCTCCGGCCCGGCGGGGGTGTCCAGGATCCGCCGACGCACCGCATCCAGACCGCCCAGCGGATCAAGGAACTCCCCCGGCCCCTCGGCGGTGATCCGCACCGCCATCGCGTTGGCGGTGAAGTCGCGGCGCACCAGATCGTCGGTGAGGCTGTCCCCGAAACGCACCTGCGGGTTGCGCGACACCTGGTCATAGCTGTCGGCCCGGAAGGTGGTGATCTCCAGTCGGTGTCCGGACTTGCCGACGCCGACGGTGCCGAAGTCGATGCCGGTGTCCCACATCGCATCGGCCCACGGGCGCACGATGTGCTGCACCTCGTCCGGGCGGGCGTCGGTGGTGAAGTCCAGATCCGACGTCAAGCGCCCTAGCACCGCATCGCGGACGCTGCCACCGACCAGGTACAGCTCGCGACCGGCGAGGGCGAACCGGCCGCCGATCTCGCGGAGCACATGGCCGTGCCGGTTGAGTTCGACGGCGGCGCGGGTCAGCAGCGCGGCATCGTCGGTGGCGTCGGGCACGTCCGTGGAGCCTAGTGCCACAACTCGCCCGCGCCCGAACCGGCGAGTGCAGCCACTGGCGGGCCGGTCGTGCCAGCTACCATCGCTAAGGTGTCGGAGGGCGAAGGAGCCAAACCACGACGGCGTCGAGGTCGACGTCGCGGGCGCCGCGCGGGCACACCCCAGGACCAGCCCGAACAGCGCGGCACGGCACCGCAACCCGGCACATTAGCCACCCCGCACGCCGATCAGTCCCCATCCGGTTCGCAGTCCGGCCAAACCAGCCGGCCCGGTCCGCGCCGGCCCTCTTCCCCGCGGCTGCGGACCGTTCGAGAGACTTCCGCGGGCGGCTTGGTGATCGACGGTATCGACCGTCCGCGTGAAGAGCAGATGGCCGCCCTGATCGGCCGGGTCGACCGGCGCGGGCGGATGCTGTGGTCGCTGCCCAAGGGGCATATCGAGCAGGGCGAGACCGCCGAGCAGACCGCCATCCGGGAAGTCGCCGAGGAGACCGGCATCCACGGCCACGTACTTGCCGCCCTGGGCAGCATCGACTACTGGTTCGTCACCGAGGGCCGCCGGGTGCACAAGACGGTGCATCACTATCTGTTGCGCTTCTCCGGAGGAGAACTGTGCGACGAGGACCCCGAGGTCACCGAGGTGGCCTGGGTGCCGGTAACCGAACTGCCCGAACGGCTTGCCTACGCCGACGAACGGCGCCTGGCCAAGGTGGCCCACGAACTCATCGAGCGCCTGCAGTCGGACGGCCCCGCCGCGCTGCCGCCCCTGCCGCGGTCGGCCCCGCGCCGCCATCCCCAAACGCACTCCACGGCCCATTCCCACACCCGCAACCGCCCGTCCCGCGACGAGGCGCCCGGCGAGCACCGGGCGAACGGCTGCGGTCCGGGCGCGTGACGGTGCGCCGGCGGCGCATCGGGATTGCCGCACTCATCGGACTGTTCACGCTGCTGCCCAACCTGCCGAACGTGAGTCCCCGGGTGGCGGCCGAACCGGACTCCACAGCGCTCTCGGTTCGGCTCGACAGCGTTACCCCGGACGTGATCACCACCTCCAGCGAACCGACGGTCACGGTGACCGCGACCGTCACCAACGTCAGCGACGGCCCGGTCCGCGACGTGATGGCTCGCCTGGAACGCAGTCCGGCAGTGACGTCCTCGGCCGCCCTGCGAACCACCCTCTACGGTGGCGGCCAGTTCAACCCGGTCAGCGAGTTCGTCACCATCACCGGCGAACTCCAGCGCGGCCAGGCTGCCGGGATCACGTTCGCGGTGCCGCTACGAGCGGTGCAGCAGCGCTCGCTGGACATCGACAGCCCCGGGGTCTACCCGCTGTTGGTCAGCGTCGATGGCACCCCCGACGGCGGCGAGGCCGCTCGCCTCGATGAAACCCGGTTCCTGCTGCCGGTCACCGGTGTTCCACCCGACCCGGCCGCCGCGTCGGGCAACACGCTCATCGATGCGGTTCCACCGGACACCACCAGGCCTATTGCCGTCACCATGCTGTGGCCGCTAGCCGACAAGCCGCGCCTGGCACCGGGGGTGCCCGGCGGCACCAACCCGGTCCGCCTGATGAACGACGACCTCGCCGTCTCGCTGGCCGCCGGGGGCCGACTGGACACCCTGCTGGGTGCGGCGGAGTTCGCCACCAGCCCCGGGGCCATCGACCCGAGCACCGGGATCGACCGTGCGCTGTGTCTGGCGGTCGACCCGGACCTGCTGGTCACCGTCAACGCCATGACCGGCGGCTATGTGGTGGCCGACGCCCCGAATGGGCTCGGCACCGCCGCCCACCCGGGCACCGGGCAGGCCGCCGCCGGTGCCTGGCTGGAGCGCCTGCGGGGGCTGGCCCGCCGGATGTGTGTGATTGCGACGCCGTACGCGCAGGCCGACCTCGGTGCGCTGTACCGGATCAGCGACCCGGGGCTCAGTTCGGCGGCCATCGCCGCCGGCGCCGACATCGTCGACAAGATCCTGGGCATCGCCTCGACCCGCGGGGCCACCGTCCTCGGCGATGGACCGCTCACCGCCGCCGCGGCCAACCTGCTCGAGAACCAGGCGCCGACGGTGGCCATCGCGCCGGCCGGTTCCGACGATTCCACCCCGGACATCACCGCGCGACGACTCTCCAACCAGGTGGTGCTGGCACCGTTCGACCCCGCCCTCGGAGCCGCGCTTGCCGGGGTGGGCACCGACCCCGCGGTGCCGGCCTACCTCGACGATTCGATTGCCATCCCGGTCAGCCGCGACTCCCCCGTCGCCCGCCGCCAGGACGCGATCGCCGCCATGGTGTGGCGCGCCCTACAACCCGAACGCGATCCCCGTACCCAGATCCTGCTGCCGCCGCTGAAGTGGAGCCCGCAACCCGACGACGCCCGCGCCATACTCACCGCCCTGGCCAACACCATGCGCTCGGGCCTGGCGGCGCCACGCCCACTGGGCGCGGTGATCGCCGAGTCGGCCGCCCTGCCACCGGCCGAGGAAGCGGTCGACGACCTGCCCACGGATGTCCCGGGCCGGTTCGACGATGACGTCGTCGACACCATCCGGGCCGCCGCCGGCCGGCAGTGGGGGCTGACCGCGGCGCTGGCTACCGACGTGCGGACCGGGCTGACCGGGCCGCAGTACACCGCCCCGCTACGCGAGGACATGCTGCGGGCGCTGAGCCAGACCGAACCGCCCGCAACACGCAATGACGTTGCGCGCCAACGTCTTGCCGTTGTCGCCGCCACCATCGAAGACCTGTTCCGGGCGGTCCGGATCGTCAACCCGGGCGACTCCTACACGCTGGCCACCGAGCGCAGCGCGCTGCCGCTGGCACTGCGCAACGACCTCGGGGTGCCGATCCGGGTGCGCCTCCAGGTCGCCGTCCCGCCCGGCATGACGGTGACCGACATCGGCGAACAGGAGGTACCGCCCGGCTACCTGCCGTTGCGGGTTCCGGTGGAACTGCACGTCACCCAGCGCGTCGCGGTGGACGTCACGCTGCGCACCCCCGAGGGTCTGCAACTCGGTGACCCGGTGCGGCTGTCGGTGCATTCCAATGCCTACGGCAAACTGTTGTTCGCCATCACGCTGGCGGGCGGCGCGGTGCTGGCGCTGCTGGTCGGGCGTCGTCTCTACCACCGATTCCGCGGTCAGCCCGACCGCGCCGACCTGGACCGGCCGCGGATACCGCCCGGGAAGGATCCCGCAGGAAGGCAGCGATGACCCAGCCTCGGGGAGACACCGGGACCCGCCCGGAGCGTGAGCAGCTCTCCGACGCCGCGGTGGTCTCGCGGTCGTGGGGAATGGCATTTGCCACCCTGATCAGCCGGATCACCGGCTTCACCCGGATCGTTCTGCTGGCCGCCATCCTCGGGGCCGCACTGTCCAGTGCGTTCTCGGTGGCCAATCAGCTGCCGAACCTGATCGCCGCGCTGGTTCTGGAGGCCACCTTCACGGCCATCTTCGTCCCGATCCTGGCCCGCGCCGAGCGGGACGACGCCGACGGTGGCGAAGCCTTCGTGCGACGGCTGGTGACGCTGGCCACCACCGTCCTGCTGATCGCCACCGTGTTGTCGGTCGCGGCCGCGCCGCTTCTGGTTCGGCTCATGCTGGGCGGCGACCCGAAGGTGAACCAGCCACTGACGACCGCGTTCGCCTATCTGCTTCTGCCGCAGGTCATCTTCTACGGCCTGACATCGGTGTTCATGGCGATCCTGAACAACCGCAACATTTTCGGCCCGCCGGCGTGGGCGCCGGTGGTCAACAACGTCGTCGCCATCGGGACGCTGGGGCTGTATCTCATTGTCCCCGGAGAACTTTCAGTCGACCCGGTGCAGATGGGCAACGCCAAGCTTCTGGTCCTCGGTCTCGGGACCACGCTGGGGGTGGTGGCTCAGGCCGCCGTGCTGTTCATCGCGATCCGCCGGGAACGCATCAGCCTGCGGCCGCTGTGGGGAATCGACGCCCGGCTCAAGCGTTTCGGGACGATGGCCTTCGCGATGGTGCTGTACGTGCTGATCAGCCAGGTGGGTCTGGTGGTCGGTAACCAGATCGCCAGCGGTGCGGCGGCCTCGGGCCCGGCGATCTACAACTACACCTGGCTGGTGCTGCAACTGCCCTTCGGGATGATCGGCGTGACGATCCTGACGGTGGTGATGCCGCGGTTGAGCCGCAACGCCGCCGCCAACGACAACCCGGCCGTGCTGGCCGACCTGTCCCTGGCCACCCGTCTCACCATGGTCACGCTGATCCCGGTGGTGGCCTTCATGACGGTGGCCGGGCCGGCGATCGGTACCGCGTTGTTCGCCTACGGGAAGTTCGGCGAAGTCGACGCCAACTATCTCGGGATCGCGATCGCACTGTCGTCGTTCACGCTCATCCCCTACGCGCTGGTTCTGCTCCAGCTGCGGGTGTTCTACGCGCGCGATGACCCGTGGACCCCGATCCTGATGATCCTGGCGATCACCGCGGTGAAAATCGTCGCCTCAGTGGTGACGCCGCATGTCACCGACGATCCGGAACTGGTGGCGGGCTACCTGGGCACGGCCAACGGACTCGGCTTCGTCGCCGGTGCCGTTCTCGGTCATCTGCTCCTGCGCAGATCTCTGCGCCCACCCGGGGGGCGGCTGCTGGACAGCGCGGTCACCCGCACCATCGTGATCACCACCGCGGCATCGGTGCTGGCCGCACTCGCAGCGGCGGCCGTCGACCGAGTACTGGGCCTGCAGGTGCACCTCACCGAGCGCGGCGGCGGCGCCGGGTCAATGCTGCGCATTGCCATCCTGGCTGCCGTCGGGCTGCCCGTACTAGCCGCGGTGATGCTCGCCGGACGGGTTCCCGAAGCCGTCGCGGGCTGGGCCGCCATTCGGCGCCGGATCGGGCTCCGCAGCAAGCCGCGCGGCCGAGATCCGGCCCCGCCACACGACTCCCACCTGCCACATAAGCAACGGTTGGTCCCGTACCCTGAGGACACGGCGCGCGTCGCAACACCGGGTGCCGTCAACCCAGCCCACACCGGGAAAGGACCGGAGCTGAGCGATCAACCCCCGGCCGTGCCTGCCGGCCCGCCCGGCGACGCGACGGCGAAGATCCCCCGGCAAACCGCCGGCGACTTCCAGCCCGACGTTCCGGGCCGGCCCTCCGTAGACGCCCGACCCGCCTCGGGTTCGCCGGCCGCGCTGCCCCTCGCCCCCGGTGCCACTGTCGCGAACGGACGCTATCGGCTGCTGGTTTTCCACGGCGGACCCGCAGGGCTGCAGTTCTGGCAGGCCTTGGACACCGCCCTGGATCGTCAGGTGGCGCTGACCTTCATCGACCCGACCCGCTCCCCCGAACAGGCCCGCGCCGCCGAGGT
>CAZRFC010000077.1:0-12769 GCA_964598975.1 uncultured Mycobacterium sp.
GCGGACCGCGGCGTCCGGGGCGAAACCGTTGATCATGTCGCCGCGATAAGACTTCAGGCCCAGCGCATCGATGTCCGACGACCGAGGCTTGGCGTACTGGCCCGCGATCCGGGCGACCTTGACCACCGGAAGACTCGCGCCGTAGGTCAGCACCACGGCCATCTGCAGCAGGGTGCGGATGTTGCCCCGGATGTGCGGCTCGGTGTTGTCGGTGAAGGTCTCCGCGCAATCCCCGCCCTGCAGCAGGAACGCCTCGCCGCGGGCCACCGCGGCAAGCTGCTCCGACAGCCGCTCGATTTCGGAGGGAACGGTGATGGGCGGCACGCTTTCCAGGACCTTCCGCATCGCCTGGGCCTGCCCGGCGTCCCAGCTGGGCTGCTGAAGGGCCGGTCTGGCCAGCGCGGCGTCCAACCGCCCGCGCAGGTCGGCCGGCAGCGGCGGCAAGGCCGGCAGCTGGTCGATCGGTACGTCAACGGTCCAGTTCACCCGACCATCCTAACCGGGCTCAGCGAGGCTTCTGACCACCACCGAGGCGGCCTACCTGCACCGGAGCGCCCGTCGCCGGATCATGGCCCGTCGTCATCAGCAGATAACGTCGAAGGTTGTGCCGGGCATCGACGAGGGCGTCGTGGGTCTCCGGCGGTCGGGGCGGCATCCGCGGGCTGCCGTGGTCCTCCCACAGTTGGCGCAGTTCACGGGTGAAACGCGGAATCTGCGGGGGCAGGCTTGTCATCGGTCCCCACAGTTGGCATAGCGCCACATGGTCGTAGGCGCCCACCCAGGCCCACAATTCGATCGGCTCGGCTTCTGTCTCCGGGGCGTCGATACGGAAGAAATCCTCCAAGCCCGCGCGGATCTCGCGGCGTGACCGCCACAGCGGTGAGGCCGGCGACGGCAGTTTGGGCAGTACGTGGTTGCGGACCCAGCGCCCGGCCGACTCGGGGTCGAACTCGGTGGATACCGCGTAGAACTCGCGGCCGTCCTCGGCGGCGACGCCGATCGAGATCAGGTCGATGATCCGGCCGTTGTCGATGAACTCGGTGTCGTAGAAGTAGCGCACGTGGGTACCTATCCCCCGGACCGGACCGGGGTCTGGGCTACGGTCGGCTGCCCGGGCGCGGGCGCGGCGTGCACCTCGCGGTCGAGTTCGGCCTCGATCTCGGTGTCGCTCGGAAACCGCGGTTCACCGGCGATAACATGCTGCAGCCACAAGTTGGCCTGGACAAACGGCCGGCGCAGATACCGTTCTCGCTCCATCGAACGGTGCATCTTCCGGGTCTTGTCCTGATAGTGCCACCGCGCCCACGGCGAATGCGGCCGGGCCAGCCGGACCGCGCCGATGAAGAGCAGCGGTGTGAAGAACATTCCGAGCAGCCCGGTCCACAGCTTGCCTTTCAGCAGCACCAGGACGGCCAGGACCAGGTTCAGCGCCGCCAGCAGCAGCACCGAGATCCGGGCCGCCGTCGAGTCTGCGTCCCGCCAGATTCCGACATCGAACAGAGACAGCGGATTGAATCCCAGGACCAGCAATCCGGCCACTGCAACCGCGACGAAGACGGCGTCGACCGAGGTGCGACCGTCCTCTGACCAGTACACATCCTGCAGGTGCAGGATCAAGGCGAACTCATCGAGCACCAGCGCCGAGCCGATGCCGAAGAAGATCGCCGCCGCGGTGAACTGGTGGACGGTGCCGCTACCGGCCATGGTCACCATCGCGACCCCGGAGACCAGCACCAGGATCACCCCGAAGACGGCATGGTGGATATGGGTCCCACCTTTGCCCGAGATGTTGCGCGGCTGCCACCACTTACGCGGACCGGTCTGGTTGGCGGTGGCCCGGATGTAGCGGGTAATCGAACGGGTGATGAAGAACGTCAGGATGAAAGCGATCAGGCACCACATCAGGGGTTGGCGGCCGGGGGCCACGACATGGATGTCGAGCACTGCTGAGGGCACGGCTAGAAAATACGCCTGCACCGGTCACCAGGACGCCGCCGGATAGTCTGGTGAACACGATGATCAGGTTGGCGGCACCCGAGGGGGGCGGTTTTCCCGGGCAGGCCCGACTGGGCCGCCCGGCCGTCTGGCGTCTGATCCAGGTGCTCACGGCAGCGGCCGTGGTGCATGCCTGCTGGATCCTCTTTCGCGATATCCCTTACCAGATCGACACCGACGTCTACCGGATGGGAGGGCGGGCCTGGCTGGACGGCCGGCCGTTGTACGACGGCGGCGCGATGTTCCACACCCAGGCCGGTCTGGACCTGCCGTTCACCTATCCGCCGCTGTCGGCGGTCGTGTTCGGCCCGCTGGCACTGGTATCGCTGCCGGTTGCCAGCGTGGCGATCACGGTGACGACGTTGCTGCTGCTGGTTTTATCGACCTGGATCGTGCTGACCCGTCTGGAGGTGTTCGGCGGGGCCCGACGCTGGTGGCTGGCGGCCGGATTGGTTGCATTGGCGGTGTGGTGGCTCGAACCCATCCAGGCCAACTTCTCCTTCGGGCAGATCAACGTCATCCTGATGACCGTGGTGATCGCCGACTGCGTCCCGCGCCGCACGCCCTGGCCGCGGGGACTGCTGCTGGGATTGGCGATCGCCCTCAAGCTGACGCCCGCGGTGTTCCTGCTCTACTTCGTCCTTCGACGCGACGTCCGGGCGGTGCTGACTGCGTTGGCGTCCTTCGTGGCCGCCACGCTTCTGGCCTTCGCGTTGGCACCCCGTGATTCGTGGCAGTACTGGACGGCGACGGTGCACAACACCGGACGGATCGGCGACGCCACCTACCAGACCAATCAGAACGCCGCCGGGGCGCTGGCCCGACTGGGCTTGGGCAACGGCACCCACTTCCTGGTATGGACGGCAGTCTGCCTGGCTGTGCTGGCCCTCACCGTCTGGGCGGTCCGCCGGATGCTGGCCGCCCGCCCCGAAGACGCCCCCGAGGCGGCGCTGGCGCTGGTCTGCGTCGCGCTCTTCGGCCTGGTGGTGTCACCGGTGTCCTGGTCGCATCACTGGGTGTGGGTTCTGCCGACGCTCCTGGTGACCCTGGTACTGGCCTATCGGCATCGCGACCCATGGCTGGCCGCGATTGCCGCCGCCGGGACGGCGCTGATGGTGTGGCCGCCCATCGACTTGTTGACGGAACATCATGAGTCGGAAGCGGCGTGGTGGCGGCAGCTCCTGGGAATGTCGTACGTGTGGTGGGCGCTGGCCCTGATCGCCGTCGCGGGCGTGCGAATGTCCGGCCAGCGGGTCAGCCGACGGCAGTCTCCGGAATCCGAGCCGACGGCGGAACTGGTTCGACCGACTTAGCCCCCGGAACGTCCTTCTTGAGCGACGCCGCATACACGTCGACGTATTCCTGACCGGAAAGCTTCATCAGCTCGTACATCACCTCGTCGATGACCGACCGCTCGATGAACCGGTTGCCGGCCATCCCCTCGAACCGGGAGAAGTCCATCGGCTTGCCGAATCGAACCGTCACCTGGCCGAAGCGCCACATCTTGGACCCGGGCGGGTTCACGACATCGGTTCCGATCATCGCGACCGGAATCACCGGCACGCCGGTCTCGAGGGCCAACCGGGCCAACCCGCTCTTGCCCTTGTACAACCGCCCATCCGGCGAACGGGTGCCTTCGGGGTACATACCGAGGAGCTTTCCCTCGCTGAGAATGCGTTCGGCGGTGTCGAGTGCGGCCTGCGCAGCGTCGGCGTTGGTGCGGTCGATCGGCACTTGCCCGGCGACGGTGTAGAACCAGCGGTTGAAAGCACCCTTGATGCCCTTGCCGGTGAAGTACTCGGCCTTGGCCAGGAAGGTGATCCGTCGGCGCACCACCAGGGGCAGATAGAAGCTGTCGGCCACGGCGAGGTGGTTACTGGCCAGGATTGCCGGCCCGGAGTGCGGAACGTGTTCCAGGCCTTCGACTTTGGGACGCCCCAGCAGGGCCAGCAACGGGCCCATGAAGATGTACTTGAACAGCCAGTACCACACAGGCCCTCCCTTACGCGCTGTCCGCCCCCGTTGCTTTCGGCTTACTCTACCCAGCCGCTGATACCCGGACCACACGACGAGCGCGGTTCACGGCCAATCCTCAGACGTCGACGTCGTGGTCGGCATCGCCCTCCACGACGATCGGGATGTGGTGAAAGCGGACACTCGACGAGGGGGGCGGCACCTGCCCGGCGCGGTCATCGGCGTCTCCCGGCGGATCGGCATCGGCGTCGGCGCCGTGGCCGTCGTTTTCGGATTCGGTGGCGACCATCGCCTGGATCACCGACATCAGCGCGACGCTGTGCTCGGCGATCACGGTCAGCATCGGGTGTTGTTCACCGCTGATCAGTGCCGCCAGCGCGCACACCGGGCACCACACTTGCTGGCATCGGCCGGAGCCGCGCATCGCGTCACCGGCCATCGCCGCCGCGGCCCGCACTGCGGGGTCCAGTCGGTCGAGGATCGCTTGGGCCAGTTGGCGCAGTTCAGGTCCGAGATTCGCGTGACCATCGCTCATCTCGTTGCACCCTCGGGCCACACCGCCGGGTCGGGCCGGAAACGCACCGTGAGCTCACTGCCCCGTAGCGAAGCGCCCGTCACGATGCAGCGGCGCAGCACGGACGCCAGCCGCACCCTGCGCCGCAGGCCGCCGACACTGATGATCAGGTCGTCACCGGCCCGCCCCAGGCGCAGTGCGCTGGGCTCGAGCGGCGGCAGTTCCAGCCGCATCCGGTAGGTCGCGTCGATTCCCGAACCGGACTCGCGGTCAACCACCGGCCGCAGTGGCCCGGGCGGCGCGGATCCGTCCCGCCGCCGCGCCTCGTCGAGCAGTTGGGCCAGCGCTTTGGGTCCGATCGGCTCGCCGGCCAGGTGCGGTGTGAGCACCAATTGCAGTTCGCCGGCGGCTGCACCGAGTTGGTCGAGCACCGACTCCTGCTCGGCGATCCGTGCGGAATACCAGTCGAAGGCGGGGTGCTCGGGGAGATTCCGGTACTCGTAGGAATCATCGCGAAAGAGAACCTGGTTGACGATCACCTCGTTGACGCGCACCCCCATG
This sequence comes from uncultured Mycobacterium sp., assembly GCA_964598975.1. GTDB lineage: Bacteria > Actinomycetota > Actinomycetes > Mycobacteriales > Mycobacteriaceae > Mycobacterium. The sequence goes on from CAZRFC010000077.1 coordinate 5,045, forward strand.
ACCGACAGCGACGCCAGCGCCCGCACCGTCTCGGCAACAACTACCCGTTCGGGGGTGAGGACCAGATGGGCGCCGACACGTTGACCGGCCAGCAACTCCGCGAGAGCCGCGACGCCGGCATGCGCGGACTCCACCAATGCGACCATTGCGGCAGCGGCCGAATCGCTGGTATCGGCAGACAGCCGCCGGTGCCGCGGCCAGCTTCGCTCCACGTACACCGCGAAGGAGGCCGGGAGCGTCAGCATTCGAAGCGCATCGGCGGTCGATGCGCAATCGACGACGACGTAGTCCCACCGCCCGGATTCCGCGAGGTCCGCCACCGCGCGCAACCCCAGCACTTCCTGGATCCCCGGGATTGCCGAAAGTTCCTCAGGAGCAACATCTTTGAGATCCGAATCCGGAAAGCGCGCCGCCAGCGCGGGAGCGGCGCTGCGCCACACCGATTCCAGCAGGCTCAGGGTGTCCAGAGCCAGCGCGTCCAGATGACCGCCTCCGGTGTCACCACCGTGCTCCTCGGTGAGGATACGAACCGGGTCCGCCCCGGCACCGGGCTCGACCGCGACACCGAAGACCTCACCAAGGGAGTGCGCCTGGTCGGTCGATACCGCGAGGACGCGTTCGCCAGCCAGCGCCGCCTGCACCGCCGTCGCCGCGGCGAGGGTCGACTTGCCGACGCCGCCCTTGCCGACGAAGAAGGCGATGCGCGCGTCCATTTAGCCCTCGACCCGCTTCTTGAGGTCTTTCAGCGCCGTTTCGGTCAGCCGTCGCTCAGCCTTGCGCTTGAGCAAGCCGATCATGGGCACCGTCAGATCCACCGACAGCTCGTAGGTGACGTCTGTTCCGCCGGCGCTGGGGGTGAGGCGGTAAGCGCCGTCGAGAGCCTTGAGCAGCGTGCTGGACACCAGTGACCATCGGACCGACGTCCGGTCCGGTGGCCAGTCGTATTTGAGCACCATGGTGTCTTTCAGCACCGCTGCTTCCAGAACCAGCCTGGCGACTGTCGGGTAGCCCTCGGCGTCGACCTCGATGACCTCGGTTTCGGCATACTCCGAAACCCATTCGGGATAGGAGCCGATATCGGCGATGACCGCCATCACGGTGCGGGGATCCGCATCGATGTGGATGGTCTCTGCCGTCCTGTCAGCCACTTTTTACCGCTTACCCGTCATTCGTCCGACCCACGAAACCGTACCCCCGCCCGGCCGGGGGTAACCCTGCTATCCGGCGCCCTGGCTGTCGGACGGGGGTCCGACACCCACCGGACGTCCAGCCTCGAGGAGATTCTTGACTTCGAAGGCCATCCGTTTTCCGGCGACCCGCCGGCGGTGCGTCATCCCGGGCAGATCCAGCTTCTCCGAAGGCCCGGTGGGCTCGGCGTGCAGGAAATAGTGCAGCAGCACGCCGTCGAGCATCGGCTCCAGCCAGATCTCCATAGTTCCGGTGACCGGGCCGGTCACGGTCCAGCGCACGCCCTTGTCGGCTCGGTCCTCGACGACCTGCAGGAGCAGATCGGGGAACCAGCGGCGCCAGCTGGACCGGTCGCCCACCGCTGCGCCCACCGCCTCGGGGGCGGCGGCGACGAAGGTCTCGTCGGCCACTTGAATGCTGCTCACCGGCAAAGCTTTACATACCGCTATCCCAGCGGCTGGACCGGACGCACCCGCAGCAGTTCAGCTAGCCGGGTGGTGTGGGTGTCCCAGTTCCAGTCACTGGCGATCCAGCGACGTCCGGCCGCACCCAGCCGGGCCGCTTCGGCGGGGTCGGCCAGCAGATCGCCGATCACGCGGGCGATCTGCTCGTGGGAGCGCCCGTCCACCACCCTGCCGGTCTCGCCCTCGAGGACGGTTTCCGGCGCTCCCCCGGAGTCACCCGCCACCACCGCGACGCCGGTCGCCGATGCCTCCAGGAAGACGATGCCCAGGCCCTCCACGTCCAGGCCTGCCCCCCGCGTTCGGCACGGCATCGCGAACACATCGCCCATCGCGTAATGGGCCGGTAGTTCGTCCCCCGGCACCCCGCCGGTGAAGACGACGTCCGACCCGACTCCGGAGTCTCGTGCCATCCGGTGCAGGGCCTCGGCGTGCGGCCCGCCACCGACGATCACCAGCGCCGCCCCGTGCACCCGCCGCCGGATGTCGGGCAGCGCCTTGATGAGCATGTCCTGGCCTTTCCGTGGCACCAGCCGGGAAATGCACACCACTACCGGTCGCTCGCCCAGTCCGTAGCGGGCACGCAGTTCGGACCGGGCGGCCGGGTCGGGACGGAACCGGTCGGTGTCCACCCCTGGCGGCAGGTGTTCGAGGTGCGCCCACGGGCCGAACGCCGAGGCGAACCTGCCGCGGGTGTAGCGGCTGACGTAGGTGACCACGTCGGTGCTTTCACCGATCCGCCGCAGCGCCGACCGGGCGCCGGGAAGCATCGACCAGCCGACTTCGTGGCCGTGGGTGCAGGCCAGAACCCGTTGCGCTCCGGCCGCGCGGGCACGGTCGGCCAGCAGCGCCAATGGCGCCGCCGCGCCGAACCACACGGCTTCGATGTCATGCTCGACGATGAGCCGGCGCATGCGACGGTCGACTCCCGGCTCGGGGAGCATCAGCGTGCCGGGGTGCCGGACTATCGGGAACGGCGCCACGCGATCGTAGGCGTCGGAGTCCTTCCACCGCGGGGCGTAGACGGTGAGCTGATGCTCGCCGGTCGCTGCCAGCCGTTTCGCGAACTGCTCCAAGTAGGACTGGATGCCGCCGCGACGGGGCGGAAAGTCATTGGTGACCAGCAGGATTCGTGTCATCGCCCCTAGAGGGTATCGGTGGTCATCGGTTCAGCCAGCCTGCCCACCGGGCTTGTAGATCCGCGAGCTCGATAGCGAGGGCCTCGCGGACCGCCCAGCCGAAGTCACCGTGCCCCGGACCGCAGGCCAGGTTATAGAGCCGGCGGAGGCCGTCGACTCCGAACTCGTCCACGACGAACCGGGCGAACCACCAGGCTCGGTCGTAGCCCATCGATCGGTCCGGCCCGTCGAGCTCGGCATCCGAGGGCAGGGTCGCCGTGGCGGCGGCCCACCGCGGTAGCGGTGCGGCCGGCCGGGCCACGAAGTCAGCGACGCCCTCGGTCAGCCACCGGGGTGCGTCAAGGGCGGTGTCCGCTCGAGCCGCGAAGTGAAAAAGCTCGTGGGTCAACACGATTCGCAGCGCTTGGTCGGACATCTCCGATGCGCCTGGCGCGAGGACGATGCGCTGGCCGACGGCCCGGCGGTTGGTCGGGTCCACTTCGTCGGCAACCGCGACTGCGGCGATGTCATTCCATTCCCGGTTCGGATCGAGGCGCGCTTCGGTCGCAAACTGCCGGGCCGAGTCGGTGGCGACGACCACAATCTCGGTTGGCCAATCGTTCCCCCAGAACCGTTCGACGGCGGCCACCGCGCCGTTGAGGTCGGCGCGCACCCGGCCGAGCAGGGCTTCAGCGCGGGTGTTGCCGAGGCTCTGTGCCGAGATGGTTCGCGGCGCGGAGGCCGGCGGATCGACATCGTGGGCGGGCGATGCGGCGATGAGGAACGACGCCGCCACAGCCTGTGCGGCGAGAGCCACCGCAAGAAACCACCGGCCGACGGACGTGTCAGTACCGACGGACGTTGTAGATCGGCGCGCTGTGCACTGATTCGACGCGGACCGGAATGCCGTAGGTGGAAGCGTGCACCATCAGTCCGTCACCAATGTAGATGCCCACATGTGATGCGTCGGAGTACTGAGTGACGACGTCGCCAGGCTGCATCTGGTCCAGCGATACGGGCTGGCCGCCGGCGGCCAGCGCGTAGCTGGAGTGCGGGAGGAAGACACCGGCCTGCTGGAAGGCCCACTGCACCAGGCCTGAGCAGTCGAACGCGTTCGGACCGGACGCAGCCCAAACGTAAGGCGACCCGATCCGGGTCAGAGCCGCCTGCACGGCCGTCGCACCGGCGCCGCTGCCTCCCGGCCTGGGCAGGGCAGCGAGGGTGGCGACATCGCCGCGGAGCCCGTCCGGCGCGGCCGCCATGACAGCGGGCGGCAGCGCGGCCGGCGCCGCCAGCGCCGCTTGCTGGGCTGCGGTGAGCATCGCGTAGCGGGCCTTCACCGCACCGATCTGGGTCTGCAGCTCGGACTGCTTACGCTGCAGGTTGGCGCGGACGGCCGCAGCTTCGTCGGCGGCCGCCTTGGCCTCGGCGGCCGACTTGGCCGAGGACGCCTCAACGGCCAGTGCCTCCTGGTTGGCCTGGCGGAAGCCCTGCATCTGCAGTGCCATCTCGGTGGCCATAACGCGCTGAACGGCGAGCTTGTCGATCAGGTTCTGCGGCGACGCAGCGGTCAGGATGGCATTGAGGCCGTCGGTGCGACCTCCCATGTACATCGACGCAGCTAACTTGTTGACCGCGCCCTGGTAGGTGGTCAGGCGCGTCTTGGCCAGGTCGAGGGCGGCGAGATCGTTGCTGTGCCTCTGGTCCGCCTCGTTCTGAAGCTGGATCTTCTTGTCCAGGTCGATCTGCGCGGCGAGCATGGACTCGGTGAGCTGTTCGGCCTGCCGCGAAAGCTCGGTGAGCTGGGCCAGCGTGTCTTCAGCCGGATCGGCGAACGCGGCGCCAGTCCAGACCGCACTCAAAGCGGTGAGCCCCACGATCGCGCCGACGAACGGCTTACACGAAAGGCAGTTCTTCAGGGACGTCGGGGAAAACTTCAAGACTTCGCATCCTTTGACTGCCGTCGACGGCTTCTTCGCCGAACTGCCTGTCCATGTGCCTTAGGTCTCGATCAGGTTACGAAACGGCATCGGCTTTGTCCAACGCAGGGGCTAAGAATTGGACCAGAACTCCCGCCACACCGGCCCCACAGGCCCCACGACCGAGCGCCTTCGGGTTAGCGCTAGCCGACCAGCCCCGGACGCCCGTCCCGGCGGATCGGGACCAGTCTCAGCCGGGGCGCCAGCCCCGCTTCGGCCAGTACCTCCAACGCCGCCCGCTCATCCTCGAGCAAAGTATCGGGCACGCCCAGTAGCACGCTGACCACACAATCCCGGCACCCCGGGCCGCGCACCGCGCACTCGTCGCAGTCGATGATCACCGGCTGGTCGGGGTCCGGCGTTTGGTGTCCCATCTCAGTCTCCTTAGTGCGACGCAGGTACGCCGTCGGTGACGGCGAACTGCATGGGCAGTGATTGCTACGCACCATAAGAGGACCCTCTGACAATTCTTAGTGGTGTCACCGGCCCGGACGACAACCGGATGTCGGTATCCCCGCCTAGCGTCTGCAGACCGTGGAGAGCCGGCAAATGAGCTTCGCCGAGGTCGGGGACTTCGGGGATTTTCCCAACGACCTTGACGACACCACCGAGGTTCCCCTGCGGGAAACCACCTTCGTCATCGTGGACCTGGAGACCACCGGCGGTCGCTCGAAGACCGGCCCCGATGGCTCCTTCGATGCGATCACCGAGATCGGGGCGGTGAAGGTGCGAGGCGGGGAGGTAATCGGAGAATTCGCCACCCTGGTCGACCCGCAGCGCAGCATCCCACCGCAGATAGTCGAACTCACCGGCATAACCACCGCCATGGTTCGGGATGCACCCACCATCTCCGCAGTGCTCCCGATGTTCTTGGAATTCGCCCGCGGATCGGTGCTGGTGGCACATAACGCCGGCTTCGACATCGGCTTCCTGCGCGCGGCCGCCGGACGGTGCGGCATTGCCTGGCCGGCCCACCCGGTGCTCTGCACCGTCAAATTGGCCCGACGAGTCCTCACCAGAGACGAGGCACCCAGCGTGCGACTGTCCGCCCTGGCGCGCCTACTCGGATCCGCAACCGAGCCCACCCACCGGGCACTCGACGACGCCCGCGCCACCGTGGACGTGCTGCACGCGCTGATCGACCGGGTCGGCAATCAGGGCGTCACGACCTACCGTGATCTTCGCTCCTATCTGCCGAACGTGACCAACGCCCAGCGAGCCAAACGCGTTCTGGTGCAGAACATTCCGCGCCGGCCGGGGGTCTATCTCTTCCGCGGCCCGTCCGGAGAGGTGCTCTACATCGGAACCGCGGGCGATCTGCGCCGCAGGGTCGGCCAGTACTTCACCGGGGCCGACCCGCGCGGGCGGATGAAGGAGATGGTGGCACTGGCGACAGCAGTCGACCATGTCGAGTGCGCGCACGCACTGGAGGCCGGAGTCCGGGAGTTGCGACTGCTTGCGGCCCACGCCCCGCCCTACAACCGGCGGTCCCGGTTTCCGCACCGATGGTGGTGGCTGGTGTTGACCGACGAGCCGTTCCCGCGGTTGTCGGCGGTACGCGGCCCCCGCCAGGAGCGGGCAATCGGCCCGTTCCGCTCCCGCGCCGAGGCCACCGACACTGCAGACCTGATCGCCCGGTTCACCGGTCTGCGGACCTGCACCAGCAGGATCTCGGCCCGGGGCAGTCATGGACCGGCGTGCCCGGAACGAGAGGTCTCCCCCTGTCCGGCGGCTCGGGGTTTGGATGCCGACCGGTACGCACCTGCCCCGCGACGGGCCGCCGATCTGATCGACGGCCTCGATGACACGGCGCTGGCCGCGGCCGTCGACAGAGTCTCCGAACTGGCTGACATGGCGCGCTACGAGAGCGCCGCCCGGCAGCGTGACCTGACGATGGCAGCGGTGGAAGTGCTGTGGCGGGGGCAGCGGCTGCGCGCCCTGGCCGCCGTGGCCGAACTGGTGGCCGCCACACCGGACGGCCTGGGCGGCTGGCAGCTTGCGGTGGTTCGGCACGGACAACTCGCCGCAGCCGGGTGTGCCCCGCGCGGAGTGCCGCCGATGCCGGTGGTGGAAGCGCTGCGAAACAGCGCCCAGGTGGTGCTGCCGGAAGCTGCGCCGCTGGGGGGTGCGTTGGTCGAGGAAACCTCGCTGCTGTGTCGCTGGCTGGCGCGGCCTGGCGTGCGGATCGTCAACGCCACCGACGGCTTCGCATCGCCACTGCACTCCGCGGGCGCCTGGTCGGCGTGGGCCGCGACAGCGCGTTCGGCTCGTTACGCCGCCGCCGACCTCATCCGGAACCGGGAAGCCGACCCCTCAGAGTTGCTGGGTGAATCGCACCCAGCGCTCAAGCAGGCGACCTGCGGCACCGGAGTCGATGGCCTCGGCGGCACGGGCCAGACCGTCCTCCCACGACGGCAGCCATTCGGCATGGCTGGATAGTCCGGCGTGGGCGACCATCGCCCCGGCCGCGTTGAGCACCACCGCATCCCGGACCGCCCCCGTTGCACCGCCGAACACCGCGCGGGCCTCGTCGGCGTTGGTCTCTGCATCCCCGCCGACGAGTTCCGACACCCGGGCCCGGGGGAAACCGAAGCCCAGCGGGTCGAAGGTGAGCTTGTCGATGGTGCCGGCCTGCACCCGCCAGATGGTGCTGGTCGTGGTGGTGGTCAGCTCATCGAGTCCGTCGTCGCCGTGCACCACCAACACACTGGCCCGCCGTGCGGCGAACACCCCGGCCATCACCTCCGCCATCTCGCCGAAAGCGCAGCCGATCAGCCCCGCCCGCGGAGTGGCCGGATTCGTAAGCGGCCCAAGGAGATTGAAGACCGTCGGTACGCCGATCTCCCGACGCGGCGGGCCGGCGTACCGATAGGACGGGTGGAACACCGGCGCGAAACAGAAACCGATGCCCACCTCCTGGACACAACGCGCCACCTGATCGGGGCCGAGGTCGATGCGAACGCCCAGGGCCTCGAGCAT